>JALYVS010000057.1 GCA_030853115.1 Actinomycetota bacterium | reverse complement strand
GGCTGGCTCGGCCGGCTGGCCGGGCGGATGGCCCGCTGGCCGCCGTGGGCGGTCACGCTGCTCGGGGTGCTCGCCTGGGTCGCGGCGCTCGCCGCCGTCGAGCCGCTCGTCCGCGGCTACCTGACCAGCGCGCCCGACCAGCGAATGGTAGACCTCAACGTCTACCGCACCGGTGGCCTCAGCGTGCTGCAGGGCCAGCCGCTTTACACGGTGCTCACCCAGCCGCCGCAACTGCTCCCGTTCACCTATCCGCCGACCGCGGCGCTTTTCGCGGTGCCGCTTGCGCTGATGCCCTGGCCGGCAGCGCAGCTGGTCTGGGTGCCTTTCATCTACGGGCCGCTGGCCTTGGTGATCTGGTTCGCGTTCGCGCCGCTGCTGCGCCGGGCGGCGGGATCCGGGCGCTGGCAGGCTGTCGTGTTCGCGGCGCTTTTCGCGGCCTGCGCCTACCTGTTCCCGATGCGGGACGAAATCCGGTTCGGTCAGGTGGACATGGTGCTGCTCGCGATGGCGGTGGCGGACTCCACGGCCCGTGCACCGCGATGGCCGCGCGGTGCACTGGTGGGGCTGGCCACCGCGATCAAGCTGATACCGGGGGTGTTCATCGTGTACCTGTGGCTATCCGGGCGGCGCCGCGCGGCGGTGACCGCGACGATCGCGGCGCTGGCCTGGACCCTGGGCGCCTGGCTGGTGCTGCCACAGGACTCCATGACCTACTGGACCAGCGTGATCTTCCAATCCGGGCGGCTCGGGTCCAACTCGGGCACCTCGAACCAGTCGCTGCGCGGGCTTGTGCTCAGGGAATTCCTGCCCGCTCAGGCCCCCGGCGTGGTGTGGGTGGTGCTGGCCCTGGCCCTGGCGGTGGCCGGTTTCCGGCTGGCCAGGCGGCTGGCCCGCGAAGCCAGGGAGATGGAAGCCATCGCGGTCACCGCGCTGCTCGGCGTGCTGCTTTCCCCGGTGTCCTGGATTCACCACTTCCTGGTGGTCGTGCTGGTCATCGGCGCGATCCTGGCCGGCGGCCATTCGCCGCGCCGGACCGCCATCGCGGCCGGGACCGCGGTGTTCTTCGTGCTCACCATTCCCTGGGCGGGGCAGGCCTGGCTGGGCGGGCACGACGGGCCGGCGCTGGCCGCCCGGGTGGTGCAGGATTCCTTCGGGATCGCGGCCCTGGCGCTCCTGGTGATCATCGCTAGGTTGCCCGCTGCTGAACGGCGTGGCCAGGATCTCTGACGATACGTAGTCGGTATAGTGCGACGCGTGATAACCCCGGTGACGATGTCAGTACTCGGGCTGGTCGTGGGTGCCCTCGGCATCCTGATCGCGGCCATCGCCTATCGGCGCGCCGTCCGGGCCGTCGCCGAGTGCACGGCGCTCATCGATGGCAGCGTCGGATCCCGCGGGACCGTCGACCCTCGCGCCCTGCGCGATCTGGCGGTCGTGCGGTACGACGCGCTGAGCGAGATGTCCGGCCAGCTGTCTTTCAGCGTCGCACTACTCAACGCCCGCGGCGACGGCGTGGTGCTCAGCTCGATCAACGGACGCTCGGAAACCCGCACGTACGCGAAAGTCGTGCTTTCAGGTGACGGCGCCCACCCGCTGTCGCCGGAAGAAGAGCAAGCGGTCCGGGCGGCCAGGCTCGGCCAGGGCTTGCCCGCCACCGCGCTCGTGACCGATACCACCGCGACCGTCAAGACGCGCCCCTATCGTGCGCTTAACGTAGTCAACAATGCGCAAGTAGCTACAAGAAATTGCCATCGAGGGCAATCTGCTACCACCTCAGCGCCGAATAGCGGGAAACTTCGGCGTTACGGACGCGTCGGATGATGAATAAATTAACAAGGGGGATCATCCACATGAAGCGTACGATCAGCAAGATATTCCTGGTGGGCGCGGCCGCGGCCGCCATCGCCGTGCCGGCCACCGCCGCCAGCGCGAGCAGCGGCTTCGCGGTGCAGGACAACAACGGGGTGCTGATCACCTCACAGCACGTGTTCGTGGGCGAGGTCCTCACCCTTCACGGCCACGCCGAGAGGGTCGTCTACGTACACCCGAACGCCAATAACTTCGTCTTCCGCGTCTCGCCCAGCCTGCCGGGCCCGAACACTACGCTGCCTTTCGCGGTGGTGGGCTAACCAAGCACGGCTAGGCCGAGATGGACCTCAGCGGGTCCGGGATGAGCCTTTCGGGGATAACGAAAACCCGGAGCTCATCCCGGGGCCGGGGGGACTAGGCGGCCCCGTCGCGCAGGATCCTAGGCGACCTGTCCGCGGTGGCCACTAGCCGACGCCGCGGAGCTCAGCTGCGGCCAACCCGCGGGCGGCCTGACCGGACCGCCCCCGCGCACCCCGGCGAGGCTGGCATTATGTGGGCTATGCCATACGCCTACCTAGGCCCGGAGGGCACCTTCTCCGAGGCGGCGCTGCGTGCGGTCGCCCCCGACGCCGAGCCACTGTCCTGCCCGACCATCCAGGCCGCCCTGGCCTGCGTACGGGAAGGCGCAGCGGAACGCGCTGTGGTCCCGATCGAGAGCTCGGTCGAAGGCGTGGTCACCGCGACCCTGGATGACCTGGCTACCGGGAACGACCTGGTGATCGTGGCCGAGCTGCAGATTCCCATCGCGTTCGCGCTGCTGGCCAGGCCGGGGACCGCCTTGGCGGACATCAAGAAAATCGGCGGCCACCCGCAGGCGATGCCGCAGTGCCGCGGCTGGCTGGCCGCCCACCTGCCCGACTGCGAATGGGTGCCGCTGGCCTCCAACGCCGAGGCGGCCCGCCAGGCCGCGGACGGCCACCTGGACGCCGCGCTCGCCGGTGCGTTCGCCGCGGACCGGTACGGTCTTGAGGTCCTCGTCCCGGACGTGCACGACCGGGCTAACGCCGTGACGCGGTTCGTCGTGGTGTCGCCGCCCCGGCCGCTGCCCGGGCGCACCAGCGCGGACCGGACGTCACTGGCCGCCTTCCTCGCCGAGGATCACCCCGGCGCCCTGCTCGAGATCCTCACCGAATTCGCCGTCCGCGGCATCAACCTGACCACGATCCAGTCGCGGCCGACCGGCGACCGGCTCGGCCAGTACTACTTTTTCATCGACTGCGAAGGACACGTAGACGACGCCCGGGTCGGCGAGGCGCTGATGGGACTGCGCCGGGTCTGCCAGGAGGTCCGCTTTCTCGGCAGCTACGGCCGTTGCGACGGGGCCACCACGCAGGTCCGGCCGGGAACCTCGGATCCCGAGTTCGCCGAGGCCGCCGCCTGGCTCGGGCGGCTGCGCTTCGGCCGCCCCTGAGCAAGACCGCGATCGGCCGGCCCGGGCTGCGTCAACGAACGGCGCCCCACCCGGCGCCCGTACGGCACGGGGCATCACCGGGGGACGCAGGCCGGTCCGTTCGGGAAGAATAGTTTTTACAGGTATGGTCCCGAGCCGGAGCGCTGCGGCGGCTCCTGATCCGGGGGGATCATCCCCGGCGGAAGCGCGCGGCGTATCTGCTCCAGCTGAGCCCGGGCGGCCATCTGCTGAGCGAACAACGTCGTCTGGATGCCGTGGAACAGGCCCTCTAGCCAGCCCACCAGCTGAGCCTGGGCGATCCGCAGCTCGGCCTCACTCGGCACGTCGTCCTCGGCGAACGGCAGGGATAGCCGCTCAAGCTCGTCGACGAGTTCGGGCGCGAGTCCGTCTTCGAGCTCCTTGATCGAGCTCTCGTGGATCTCCTTCAGCCGGGCCCGGCTCTTCTCGTCCAGCGGCGCCGCCCTGACCTCCTCGAGCAGCTGCCTGATCATGTTGCCGATCCGCATGACCTTGGCCGGCTGCTCGACCATCTCGGTGACCGGACGCTCACGGCTGGCGTTCTCGTCCTGCTCAGCGGCCGACGTCGCTATGCCGTCCGGGCCCACCACGAGGACCTGCGGGTGCTCTTGTGTTTCAAGGTTCATCCTGTCGCTCATTCCCCTAGTTTGTCCGATCACACTCGCTGCTATGGCCCACCGGAGTCATTCTGGGCGCAGCAGGATCTTGCCGATGTGCTCACTGGCCGCCATCGCCCGGTGTGCCTGCGCCGCCTGGGACATGGGCATCTCCCTGTCGATGATGGCGGCGATTTTCCCGGCGTCGATGAGCGGCCACACGTGATCGCGGACCGCCGCGACCACGGCCGCCTTCTCCCGGTCCGGCCGCGCCCGCAACGTCGTAGCGTACAGGCTGGCCCGCTTGCCCTGCAGGACGCCCAGGTCGATCTCGGCCTTGCTGCCGCCCTGACGGCCGATGATGACCAGGCGGCCGTTGGTGGCCAGCGCGGCCAGGTTACGGGCCAGGTAGCTCGCGCCCATGATGTCGAGGATGACGTCCGCGCCCGCCCCGTCGGTAGCGTCCCGCAGCGCCGCGACGAAGTCCTCGTCACGGTAGTTGATGGTCACGTCCGCGCCGAGCTCGCGGCACCGGGCCAGCTTCTGCGCCGACCCGGCCGTACAGGCCACCCGGGCTCCGAAAGCCTGGCCCAGCTGAATCGCCATCGTGCCGATGCCGCTGCTGCCGCCGTGCACCAGCAGCGTCTCGCCGCTGGTCAGCCCGGCCACCTGGAAGAGGTTGGCGTACACCGTGCAGACCGCCTCAGGGAACGCCGCCGCCTGGGTCACGTCCACCCTCGCCGGGATCGGAAGCAGCTGCCCGGCCGGCACCGCCACCTGCTCCGCATAGCCGCCGCCGGACAGCAGCGCGCACACCTCATCACCGGGCCGCCAGGTCGTCACGTCGTCACCCACGGCGATGACCCGGCCCGAGCATTCCAGGCCCGGGTAGGGCGGCGCGCCCTCCGGCGGCGGGTAATGCCCCTGCCGCTGCATCAGGTCAGCCCGGTTCACTCCGCTGGCCGCGACCTGGATAACCACGTCCCCGGGGCCAGGGACCGGATCGGGAACCTCAAGCCAGCGCAGGACTTCTGGTGCACCGGGTTCGGTGATGACGACCGCGCGCATAGACGTCTCCTTCGCTCGTTCTTCCGCTCGATGCCGGCTTGTCGTTCGCTGACCCCGAGGCGGCCAACTGTGCCAGCCGGTGCTATCCGGCTAGCCACCAGCCCGGTGTCGCAACTGAGTGCCACCAAACCAGCGCTCTGGGTGTCGAATTCGCGTGTGCTTTGGCTTACGCTCGGATAGATGCACGAACCCCGCCCGCATGCGCGCCCACCCATGAGGATCAAGGGGAACGACTTGTGACCACTAACAACGATACGCCGCATGCCTTCGGCCCAGACGCAGACGCAGGCGCCGAGGACGACTTCTCCGCCGACTGGCGCGACATCTGGGCCGGCCAGCCCGCGGCCGAGATACATGACGACGAGGATGCCGGCGGGCCGGATCAGGCTCACCCGGCCGCGAACGGCTGGGCCGGCTGGGGTGAGCGTGCGGAACCTCCGGTCGCACCCGGCTATCCGGCCGACTCCGGTTACGCGCGGCAGCTGGGATACCCGCAGGACCCGGGGGACGGAAGCTATCCGGAAGAATCGGGTTACCCGGACGCGGACGGCTACCCGGAGGGCACCGGCTACCTGCCGGACCTAGGCTTCGCCGCTGACCCGGGTCCCGTGCCGCCGATGGAGCCGCTGCCCGGCCTCGAGCTCTCGGAAGGACCTGGACCTGCGGCCTTCCCCGCCGCGCCGGTGAGAGATTCGGTGGCGGCGACGGTCCGCGGCGGAATCCGGCCGGACGCGCGCGCATCGCGGCCGCCGCAGGCCCCAGAGCCCGAGCCGGTGCGAGAAACCTCGGACAGCCTAACCACCGAGTCCCTGCTGCACGGAAAGCGAGCGGCCCCCGGGTCGGGCTGGCGCCGTAACGTGTACCGGGCGACCGGCGGGCTGCTCCGGTTCGGTGAGTCGACGGCCGAGATGCGCCGCCGGGATCTCATCAACCGGGTGCGGACCCCCGTCGCGGGCGGTCACCACCGGGTCGCGGTGCTGAGCCTGAAGGGAGGAGTGGGCAAGACGACGACGGCGGTGGGTCTGGGCGCGACGCTGGCCACGCTGCGGGGCGACCGGGTGATTGCCATCGACGCCAACCCGGACCGCGGCACCCTCTCGGACAAGGTCCGCCTGGAGACGGCCGCGACGATCAGGGACCTGCTCAACGAACGGGACCAGGTCCGCCGTTACGCCGACGTGCGGGCCTTCACCTCACAGGCGCCGAGCCGGCTCGAGGTGCTTGCCTCTGACCGTGATCCGGGGGTATCGGTGGCCTTCGGCGCCGATGACTACTGTGACGCGGCGCGGGTGCTCGAGCATTTTTACTCGATCTGCATCACCGACTGCGGCACTGGCCTGCTGCACTCGGCCATGTCCGGGGTGCTCCGGCTGGCCGATCAGATCGTCCTGGTCAGCTCCCCGTCGGTGGACGGCGCGCGCAGCGCGAGTGCGACCCTCGACTGGCTGGAAGCGCATCGCTGCGGTGACCTGGTCAGGAATGCGGTGGTCGTGCTCTCGGCGATACGGCCGAAAAGCAAAAGCACCGTCGACCTGGACCGGCTCGAGCATCACTTTGCCGCCCGCTGCCGCGCGGTCACCCGGATTCCCTATGACGCGCACCTCGAGGAGGGCGCGGAGGTCGAGCTCGAGCTGCTCGCGGGCGACACGGCTGAGGCGTACCTGGCCCTGGCCGCGCTCGTCGGGGACGGGCTCGCCTGGCCGCGCCGGCTGACGTCCGGGTCGGCCTTACCGTAGGCTGTGACGCACAGGAGGGCTCGCCTAGTGGCCGATGGCGATGGTCTTGAAAACCATTGTGGCGGTAACGTCACCGTGGGTTCGAATCCCACGCCCTCCGCTCTGACCAGTGAAAGCTGGTCCTGACCTGCTCCCATGCGCCGGTGACCTCGATGCCGGGATAGCCGAGGCGGTCAAGGGCCTGCGCGGCTACGGCTACTCGTGGGCCGGCATCGGCTCCCGGCTCGGCACCGCCCGCCAGGCCGCCCAGCAGCGATGGGGAGCATGAAGCGAAAATCCTGTTGATCTGCCTCATGCCTATCTCTAGCCTTCGGGAGTGATTGAGGCGGGATACGACGACTTGGTTGCTGCGGCCATGGCTGCCCGGGTTGAAGGGTGGGACTTCGGCTGGCTGGCTGGGCGGGCCGAGGGTTCGGACCCGTCGTGGTCCTACCGCGACCTCGCTCGCGCCCACGTCGCCCGTACCGATGGGCTGCTGGACATTGATACCGGAGGCGGCGAACTGCTGGCCTCGCTCGGGCCGTTGCCGCAGTACGCGTGGGCCACCGAAGGCTGGCCGCCCAATATCCCGGTTGCTCGCAGGCGCCTTGAGCCGCTGGGCGTCACCCTTCTTCCCGCCGAGAGGGGGACACTGCCGCTGCCAGAGGGGTCGATCGGCTTGATCCTGAACCGCCATGGCCGCCTGGTCGCACCTGAGGTCGGGCGTGTGCTGCGTCCCGGTGGCGTGCTGCTCACTCAGCAGGTCGGCAGCGGGGACTGCGCGGACCTCAACGAGTTGCTCGGAGCGCGCCAGGCCTATGTCCCAGGTAGCTGGACCGCGCACACGGCGGGGAAAGCCCTAGAGGCAGCCGGGCTGCACCTGGCTGACGTCCGTGAGGAATACCCCGTGCTTACCTTTTACGATGTCGGCGCCGTTGTGTACCATCTCCGGCTGGTGACCTGGCAGATCCCAGACTTCGACCCCGAGCGCTACGACGGGCCGCTACGCCGCATGCATCAGCGTATGAGCGCCGAGGGCCGTCTCGATGTCCACGCTCACCGGTTCCTGATCTTGGCCGGACGGCCCAGGCGTGCCCCCGAGGTGCCCCCGACAGTGAGCACCGCATGAGAAGACGCTCGTAATGCGTAGCTCGTGGAGCATCCCGACTAGGCATGGCTGCCCGGGCGCGGGATATACGCGGATGATGTTGCTCAGCAGGTCGCCCGCGCGCACCAACAACGCAGGCAGCGCCGATGGTGGACCATGAACCGCCGATCCTCTTGAAAACATTGCGGCGGCAACGTCACCGTGGGTTCGAATCCCACGCCCTCCGCTGTGTGATGTCTCGGGACCTCGAGGACACCGTGAACCCGCCGTAGCGGGCATGGTGGGAAACGCGGGTCGCTCGACGCGCGGCTGATCATCGCTGCCGCCCGCCTAAGCGTTCCGCTCTGGCTAGAAGAAACCCCGGCGCTACTGGTAACGCGGGGTCGGCCGCGTCGAACCCGGTATAGCCCGCGCACTGACAGCGCCGCCACCAGCGGCCCCGGCCCGAGCAGGAACCGGAGTCAAGGTGGAAACGAGAGCGGTGCCCGCAATGCGTGCATGGCACGGCTTCTGGCCCGCTGTGCCGGGAGGGCGGCCGTCGCGGCGGCGGCCCGAAGTTGGGCGGATTCGGCGGCAGAGCCATGGCAACCTCCGGGGTGGTGAGGGTGCGAGCAAGCGGGGACACCAAGTTAGCTGAAAACAGCGACGCTGTGGGACGACGACTGGACCTGCGCCGGCGGGCCAGCCGGTCTGGTGGCCGGGCTCTGCCGCCATCGCGATCTGCAGGCCAGGCCGCTGGTCCTGGACCAGGACGCCACACCACCTGGTCGCCAGGCCTAGTGACGCCGCGCTGATCACCAGCAGGGGTACCGCTGCGGGGAGCGCGGGAGCCTGGCTGTCCAGGCCGCCTAGTAGTCTCGGCGGCATGGACAGCCAGGCGCTCCCGCCTTTCGGCGTGACGGAGGTCGTCAGCCAGTGGCAGTTCGCGCCGGTGGTGACAGGCTTCGCCGTGCTGGCGGCGGGCTTGTACCTGTGGGGCGTGCTGCGCGTGCGGCGGCGTCACCCGGCGCGTCCGTGGCCGCTGCCGCGGACCGCGCTGTTCCTCGGTGGCCTGGCCGTGGTCGTGCTCGCGACGCAAAGCGGCATCGGCAGCTACGACGACGTGCTTTTCTCGGATCACATGATCCAGCATCTGCTGCTGATCATGGTCGCGCCGCCGCTGCTCGTCGTCGGCCAGCCGGCCACGCTCTTGCTGCACGCGAGCCGCAATCCCCTGCACACCTGGGTCAAGAAGACGCTGCGTTCACGGGTGATGGCGGCTGTTACCTGGCCACCGTTCGGCGCCGCGCTCTATCTTTCCACCATTGTCGGGACGCATCTCACCAGCTTCATGAACCTGGTCCTGACCAATGGGACAGTCCACGACGGCGAGCATGCCCTGTACCTGGCGGCTGGCTACCTATACTTCCTGCCGCTGATCGGGCGGGAGCCGATCAGGTGGCGGGTGTCCTACCCGTCCCGGATCTTCCTGCTGTTCATCGCCATGCCCGTGGATGCGTTCACCGGCCTCATCCTGGGCTCGGAGAGCAGCAACCCGTTCCCCGCCCTAGCGCAGCAGCGGCCGGGCTGGGCACCCAGCGCGATCAACGACGTGCACACCGGCGGCGCGGTGATGTGGGTGGGCGGAGCGGGAATCATGTTCGCGCTCGTGCTGGCGGTGTTCTTCGCCTGGAGCCGGGAAACGCGCGGCGACGGCGGCCTCGGGTGGCTGGAGTCCGCCCGCCGGGCGAACTTCGCCACCCTGGTCAGCTCGCACCGGGACGCCAGCACCGTTGCCAGCACCGTCGCCGGCGACGGTGCTGGGGCAGTCCCGCAGGCCGCCCCGGCCAGCGGCACGGAAAACGTCGACGACGATGACGAGAAACTAGCCGCATACAACGACTTCCTGTCCCGCATCAACCGGACCCACGAGCCCTGAGACCCGCGGCATCCGGTCCGCGACACGCCGGTAGGGCTTTCTAAGCACATCTAGGGTTGAGACTAGATCAGGCCATAGAGTCCGATGGTATGGACCCGGTGCGCAATCCGTACGCCCCCGGCGCGGGGCAGCGACCACCAGAACTCACCGGACGGGACCGGGAAATCCGGCAGTTTGAGGTGGTGCTCGAGCGGATAGCCCGCGGGCGCCCGGAGCGGAGCATGGTGCTCACCGGACTCCGCGGCGTCGGCAAGACCGTGCTGCTGAATACCTTCAGGTCGATGGCCCTGCAGCGGCTGTGGGGGACCGGCAAGATCGAAGCCAGGCCGGAGCAGTCGATCCGGCGGCCGGTCGCGGCTGCGCTGCACATGGCGGTGCGGGAACTCGCGCCCCGGCACCGCGCCCCGGACCGGATCGAGTACTTCCTCGGCGTCCTCAAAGCCTTCGCCCTGCGCGACCCGCAGGCCCCCAAGGGGTCCTCGGTCACCAGCGCGCTCGGCATCGACGTGCCCGCCCAGCGGGGGCGCGCCGACTCCGGTGACCTGGAGGTCGATCTCACCGAGCTCTTCGCCGAGGCCGCGTCGGTCGCGGCCGACCTCGGCGTCGGCATCGCCCTGTTCGTCGACGAGATGCAAGACGTGCCCCCGGCGGACGTGTCCGCGCTGTGCGCCGCCTGCCACGAGCTTTCGCAGACCGGCGGCGCGCTCATCGTGGTCGGGGCGGGACTGCCTCATCTGCCGTCGGTCCTGTCGGCGAGCAAGAGCTACTCGGAGCGGCTGTTCAGGTACACGCGCATCGACCGCCTCGAACGGGAGGCCGCTGACCTGGCGCTGCTCGCCCCGGCGCAGCGCGAGGACGTGACCTTCACTCCGGACGCGCTCGACGCGCTGTACGCCGCCGCCGACGGCTATCCGTACTTCGTCCAGGCCTACGGCAAGGTCACCTGGGACGTAGCGGCGTCGAGTCCGGTCACGGCGGCTGACGTCCGGGTGGCGGCGCCCGAGGCCGAAGGCGAGCTGGCCGTAGGGTTCTTCGGCAGCAGGTACGAGCGGGCCACGCCCGCCGAACGTGAGTACATGCGCGCGATGGCGGCGACCGGGGATGATCCGGTCCTCACGTCGGTCGTGGCCGACGAGCTCAGCCGCAAGCCGTCGAGCTTGTCTCCGGCCCGGGACGGTCTGATCAAGAAAGGCCTGATCTACAGCTCAGAACGAGGCCTGATCGCGTTCACCGTCCCGCACTTCGGCAAATTCCTGCGCTCCCAGCCCGGTTAGACCGCCCGGTTAGGCCGCTTGGCGAGCCACGCCCGTCTGCTCCGCTAGGTCTATCCGGCTCTAAAGGACTCTAGCGTAATCTCTAGAGAAGCCTAGATAACGGCAGACTCGAGCATCCCGGCCCGCCCGAGGACCTCGTCGGTGGCGGCGTCGAGTACCGCCGCGCGGATGGCGGGCCGGCGGGCCTGCAGGTAGACCGCGAAGACGATGTCGACCCGCCGCCCGTGCACGATTCCCGGGTAGACCACAAAGCGCCAGCACCCTTCCCGCCAGATATCGGCCGGCTCCGCGGCGGCGACCTGACTCGCGTACTTGCGCCACTGCGTGCTTGAGTGCAAAGCGGACATGGTCCGTCCGACCGGCAGCCTGCGTAGCTCACACGGCTCCGAATACCCGAGCCGGACCAAGATCTCGCCGACTTCCGGCGACAGGAAGGCGAGCAGGGCCAGCTCGCAGGCTGCCGCGGCCAGCCACAGCTCAGCCTCGGCGGGAGAGGACGGCATGCGCAGCGGGGGCACGCTGATCGTGGCCAGGGCGGAGGCGCACAGCAGACCGGAACGCGTGATCGTGCGCAGGCCGATCGGGGTGTCGCTGAGCTCGCCGAAACAGCCGCAGCCTGAATCGGGCCGCCGCTGCCTCATCTCGTTCAGCGCGCCCACGGCGATCAGGAAGAACAGCGCGGTGGCGGTCCGCACGATGGCGGCGGGCACCCGGACGGAGTGGTCGCCGATCCGGTCGGCCGTACCGATCAGCCCCAGGCCCAGGGTCAGCTCGGTGATGAACATCATGACCATGACGGGGCGTCGCATCCGGAGCGGGACCAGCCCGGTCGGACTCGTGCCCGGGGTGCCGGGACGCGGGCTCAGCACCCGCCATGCCTTGGCCGCGCAGCCGCCGAGCAGCATGATGGCGAGCAGCGGAATCTGGACTTCGCGCAGCGTGAATAGCATCCCTAGCCGCCGATCATCATCGTCGCGTTGAAGCAGCCCACTTCCAGGGCGCCGCCGAGCTCCACGAACGCGGCCATCGTCAGGTCGGCGATCCGGCCCTTCCGCGAGGTGCCGCAGGTAACACAGCGATCGCAGAAGAGCCTGGCCATCGCCCCGCAGCTGGTCACCGGGATCATCCTGGTGCGTTCCGCGCAGTCGTTGCGCAGCCGGAGCATGCTGCCCACCGACAGGTAGGGAAGCCGTACGCAACCCGGGCCCGTCGCGTGCGGGTCGACCGCGTGCAGGTCACCGCGGTACGACGGCGACGTGAAGGCGCCGTGCTCGCAGCTCGTCTCGGGATCGAGGGCGGGGTAGGCGAGTCCGAGCAGGTGCTCCGGTTCTTCGCCTGGCTCATGCCAGACCGCCGTCCCGCTGACCGGGTCGGGTATGTGCCCGCTGACCATCGGCGGCGCGGGCGCGTGTCCGGCCCGGTAGGGCGGTTGTGAGGTGGCGGGGATCAGGGCCTTCAGGAAGCCGTCATGCGTCAGGCCGATGACGTCGATCAGGTAACCCGGCTCCAGCCGGGGGAAGCGGACCTGGATCCGCCGGGTGGCCTCGGGGGCAATCATCACGATCCGGCGTCCCTTGGCGGGCCCCTCGTCGACCAGCAGGCTGGCCGGCCCGGCCCGCTCGATGATCGTTCCGGTAACCCGGCCGACCTCGGCCCAGATACGATCCACCACCGGACCTCCGGGCAGGCTGCGGCGGACGATGGCACGGTCGCCTCGCCGCAGGGCCCCGGGAGAAATGGGGCCGCCCCGCCAGACCTGCGCCGAGGCGGCCAGCGGAAATCGCTGTTCCCCCCGGGCGGTGTGCAGGACGAGAATGTGCGGGCTGATGTCCAGGACCCTTCCGGTGACGGTGTACACCAAAGATCTCTCTGCGGCCCCGGTGCGGCTATCCGCCGCCGTTAAGGGGAGAAGATCTGATGCGCCCGAGCGCCCGAGTACGGCGGACTTAAGCAGTGACCGGCGCGCGAAACGGGCCGGACCGGCGGGGTCCGTGACATCGTCACACCAACGGGAAATGTCAGCCAATTGCCGCACTTGCTCTTCGTGGGATTGCATAGGACACAAATATGACTTTGCTTGGCCTGAACAGCTACGTCAAGTCATCCGGCCACCTTTGTCTGCCGGGCCACACAGATACATCCCGGCGGATAGCTGCCGCGGAACTGGGCGCTCATCACTTCAAGTACGCAACGTAATAAGAGAACTACTTTAAGTAAGATAGTCAGCATGAGCTGTGCCGGCAATCATGAGGAATCGCGAGCCAGCGACCACGAGGCGGCCTTCTGCGCTTACGTCGTGGCCCGCGGGGCTGCCCTGCTGCGAATCGCGATCATGCTCACCGGTAACCGGGCCGACGCGGAAGACCTCGTTCAGGCCGCGCTGGCCAAAACCTATCTCGCCTGGGACAAGATCAATGACCGCGCCGCGGTTGACGCTTACGTGCGGCGCGCGATGATCAACACGCAGATATCGTGGTGGCGCCGTCGCAAGGTCGAGGAATTCCCGACCGACGAACTGCCCGATCAGGTGGTAGCCGATCATGCCAGGGAAAGCGACACGGCCGAGGTGGTCCGGCAAGCTCTCGACCGGCTGCCCCAGCGGATGCGCGCCGCCGTCATGCTCAGGTATCTCGAAGACATGACCGAGCCGGAAATCGCCGCGACGCTCGGCATCAGCCTCGGCACCGTGAAAAGTACGGTGTCACGGGCGGTGGCCAGGCTGCGCACTGACGCGGAACTCGGCGCGAATGCCCAGCATTAATCACTGAAGGGTACTAACCGGCAGTTATCCGTGCTTTTGGTGTAAACGCTGCCTATTGCCGCTCCGCAGGGTCTACTCCTGGCCGCCTGACTCGTGGCACTATGCAGGTATGCAGGTCAGATGCCTTGAGGAGGTCGCTCTGTGCGCAGCACGATGATGGACGTCCCGCTGACGATCGGGTCGATCATGCGCTACGGAACGTCGATATTCGGCGATCGCGACGTGGTCACCTGGACCGGTGAGCAGACCAGGCGCCGCAGCTACGCCGAAGCGGGCCGCCGCGCCGCGCAGCTCGCGAACGCGCTGCGCCGGCTGGGCGTGGACGCCGACCAGCGCGTCGGCACGTTCATGTGGAACAACGCCGAGCACCTCGAGGCCTACCTGGCGGTACCGTCGATGGGCGCGGTCCTGCACACGCTCAATATCCGGCTGTCGACGGCTGACGTCGGCTACATTTCCACCCACGCGGCCGACCACACCGTCATCGTGGACGCATCGCTGGTGCCCAAGTTCGCCGAGATCCTGCCGCACGCGCCGACCATCAAGAACGTGATCGTCAGTGGAGCGCCGCTCGCCCAGACCCCGGGCGCGGACGAGTTCACCGGCGCGGAGGTCTACGACTACGAGGAACTGCTCGCCGCGGAGGCTGACTCCTATCCGTGGCCGGCGCTCGATGAGCGTTCGGCGGCCGCGATGTGCTACACCAGCGGGACCACCGGGCACCCGAAGGGCATCGTCTACAGCCACCGGTCCAGCTACCTGCACTCGATGGGCGCCTGCCTGGGCAACGCCTTCGCCCTTTCCGAGCAAGACCGCGTCCTGCCGGTCGTGCCCATGTTCCACGCCAACGCGTGGGGCCTGGCCTACGCGGGCCTGCTGTCCGGCGCCGACCTGATCATGCCGGACCGGCACCTGCAGCCCGCCACGCTCGTCCAGCTGATCGGGGCCGAACGGGTCACCGTGGCCGGCGGCGTGCCGACGATCTGGGCCGGGGTGCTCGCGCATCTGCGGGCCGAAGGCGGCGACCTGTCCTCGCTCCGCCTGGTGGTCGCCGGCGGCTCGGCGGTGCCGCACGCCATGCAAGCCAGCTACGAGTCGGAGTTCGGCGTGCGCATCCTGCAAGCCTGGGGCATGACCGAGACCTCACCGCTGGCCAGCGTGGCGAACCCGCCGCCCGGCGTCAGCGAGGAGGAGGCCTGGTCCTACCGGGACAGTCAGGGCCGGCTGTTCTGCGCCGTGCAGGGCCGGCTGAGCGGAGACGGCGGGGACATACTGCCGAACGACGGCGAGGCGGTCGGCGAAATCGAGGTCCGCGGCCCCTGGATCACCGGCTCGTACTACCAGGACGACGACCCGGCTAAGTTCCACGACGGCTGGCTCAGGACCGGCGATGTGGGAACGCTGGATGAGCGCGGCTTCATCCGGCTGACCGACCGGGCTAAGGACGTCATCAAGTCCGGCGGTGAGTGGATTTCCTCCATGGAGCTGGAGAACATCCTGATGGCTCATCCTGACGTGGCCGAGGCCGCCGTCATCGGGGTCGCCGACGAGAAATGGGGAGAGCGCCCGCTCGCGGCGGTGGTGCTCCGGTCCGGCGCCGAGGTGACGGCGGAGAAACTGCGGGCCTTCATGACCGAGCAGGTCCCGCGCTGGCAGCTGCCCGATCGCTGGTGCTTCGTCGCCGAAGTGCCGAAGACCAGCGTGGGCAAGTTCTCCAAGCGGCAGATGCGGGAGGCGTACACCCGGGGCGAGTACGAGGTCATCGAGGTGCACTGACCGATCCGGGACACGCTTTGCCGGGGCCGGGTCAGTGCCGGTACGCTATGGCCCACCGCACTCCTGGTGCGGGTGGAGGATTCGCCTAGTCCGGTCTATGGCGCCGCACTGCTAATGCGGTTTGGTGGCAACACCATCCGGGGTTCAAATCCCCGATCCTCCGCGAACGGCCAGGCACTTGGACGAAGGAGGCCTGACCATGACGGGGCCCGAGCATTACCGCGAGGCGCAGCTGCTGCTAGCCGACCCGAATTACGGCGAGCCGAAGGGGATCGGCCGCAGCGAAACCATCGCCGCCGCGCAGGTACACGCCACGCTCGCCCTCGCGGCGGCCACCGCGCTCAACGGTGAGAGCCCGCAGGACGTGCAGGCGTGGCGCGATGCCGCCGGCTCGACGGCAGCCACGACAGGCGGGCCGTGAACCGAGCCCGCTGACCAGCTGATGTGCGCAGGCCAGGTTCTCTCTGCGGTGATATTGCTCTTTACTAGGTCATTTTCATAGACTGAGCACTCAGCGGCCGGATGAGGAGGACGCATGCCAGTCGACTGGGTTGTCGTAGGTCTCGACAACGGCGGAACCATGAACAACGGAACGGTCCTGGGTTCCAGCGGCCTTTTCCTGCTTGACCAGATGGCCGAAGTTCCCAGCGACGTCAGGGAGGGCCCGGACAAGGCCCTGCAGTCGCTGGTCGGCTCGGTGCAGCAAGTGCTCGAGCTGACCGGCGTTCCGATAGCGTCGGTCCGGGCCGTGGGACTTGACACGCCCGGTCCGGCGAGCGGGGATGGCGTCATCTCCTCTAAGGGCGCGACGAACTTCGGCCATCCGGGCTGGCGCGGTTTTGACATCCGCGGTGCCCTGGCCGAGCGCCTGGGACTGCCGGTGATCTACAACAACGACGGGAACTCGGCGGCCCTGTACGCCCACCACGTGCGGTTCGGGGCGGAGTCCGGCCAGCGCAGCTCGGTGGCCGCGATCGTGGGCACCGGGCTCGGCGGCGGCATCGTCGAAGGCGGCCGGGCGATCAAGGGCGCAGCCGGGATGGCCGGGGAGCTCGGCCATGTCCCCATCCCGCTGGACGGGCTGCTGGAAGCAGGCCAGCCCATGCCGGCCTGCAACTGCGGCCAGTCCGGCGATGCGGAAAGCGTGGCGTCGCTGACCGGCATCCAGAACAACCTGCTGCCTTACTGGCTCACCAGGTACCCCGGACACGAGCTCGGCGGCTTTGCGATCGGCCGGGCCGCCAAGCTGGTCCGCAAGTATGCCGAAGACGGTGACAAGATGGCGCTGGCGATGTTCCGGCAACAGGCGATCGCACTGGGCCGGCTGTTCACCATCGCCGCGAACTTCCTCGATCCTGACGCCTATTTCCTGGGCGGCGGCGTGGTCGAGGCCGCGCCGCATTTTCGCGACTGGTTCTTCGCCGAGGTGCGGGCCAGCACCGTGCTGCGTGAGGAGCAGGCCCGGGCGGCCGAGATTACCCTGGTCCCCGATCTGGACATGGCGGGCGCCCGCGGCTCAGCCGTCGCGGCTCGCGACTGGTATGTCAACCAGGGGCCGTCGCGGCCGGCCTGATCTTGCTGGCCGCTAAGTCCGAGTCCGAGTCCTGGTCCTTGAAGATCAGCCCGCATACCTCGAGGTAAAGCTGCTCCGGGTAGGGGAGATGGTCGACGATGCGCAGCGCCTGGTCCTGCCCGGCGGACTCCAGGATGAACTCGCCGTAGCCTAGTATCCGGCCCAGCGTGGACCGCTGGAAGCTCATGTCCGTCACCTTCGAAAGCGGCATCATGTTCACCTTCTTGGTCACCAGGCCCTGCGAAAGCAGCATCCGCTGCGAGGTGACCACGAAGTAGTTCTCGTTCCACTCGTAGACCTTGACTACCAGCCGCAGCAGGAGCACGACCCACAGGACCCAGATAATGAGGAGGACGGTGCCGTTGCCGTGGGCCACCGAGTTACTCAGCCAGCCGGCGATGGCCAGGCCGACCAGCAGCTCGAAGATCGGCCTGATCAGGACAGCCGGATGCTGATGAACGGTGATGACCTGCCGTTCATGGGGAAGAAGGTACCTGTTGACCTTAGCCGGAACCGTATCGTTATTAGGAACCAGCCTCATCTTGGCGCCCCTGCTCTAGATGGACGCGAAGAAGTGGGATAGCCCTCTTGCGACCGCGGACAGAGAGGTGCCGACACTGTGCACGAAGTGAGCAGCGGCAGTGGGCTGCTGTATCACCCACCACAGGATAAAGGCGACAGCCAGCCACCCCAGGATGGTTTTCAAATTCACGTCGCCTCCCACGGGCGCCCAGACTGCCCTGCTTGCCAGAAAACTTAATCCTAGCTCTGATCGATATCCCGGCCAATGCTAACGGGATGAAGCTACCGTGTCGGCCTGAGTATGCCCCGTGTCGCCCCTAGTATGCCCGATCGGCGGAAGCATTGCGTAACCGGGCGTGCCCGCCACGTCGACGCGAACCCGCAAACCCGTAGTTTCCTTCGCTCGCGGTCTTGATCGGCGATTCTGCCGTCACGACGGGCAGCCATCTGACAGCATTCCTCCGTGCAGAGCATGCTGGTGAGATGACGGTGGCAGACGTGGGTGAGACGGATTTCGCGGTCATCGTCTACCGGGAAGAAGAGCTGTGGGAGGCCGACGTGCTGCCCACCGCGGTTACCGCGGACCTGGGCGGCCTCGTTCAGGCGCTGCGCCGGCAGCCGAGCATTGGCGGGACCATCGGCTTCGCGGGCGTGGGCGATGACTACTTCGTGGCGGTGATGGTTTTCGGTGCGGACGTGTCCTTGTTCCTCTCCGACCTCACCGCGGCCGTGGACTACCCGCTGGCGCGCCAGGTGCTCGATGCCCTGGATATCCCGGTGCCCTCCGACGACGAGCTCGATCAGGTGCTTCCGGCGGGAGATCTGTCCATCTTCGCGGACCTTGGCCTCGATGAGATGGAGCTCGGCGCGATCTCGGCCGACCTCGACCTCTACCCGGAGGATGCGGTGATCCGCATCGCGGAGCGGCTGGGCTTCGGGGATGCAGTCGAGGGCGCGCTTGATACCGCGCTGGGATCGTGACCGGGTACACCGCTGCTTTCGAGCCCGCGATGCGGCTCGCGCTGGCCCAGGCCCGGCTGGCCGGCCCGGATGACGTCCCGGTGGGCGCCGTCGTCCTGGATGAATCGGGCATGGTTATCACGCGGGCGCGCAACCGCAGGGAAGCAGACCGCGATCCCACCGCGCATGCGGAGATCGTCGCCATCCGGCAGGCGGCCCAGTCACTGAGCCGCTGGCGGCTGACCGGCCTGACGCTGGTGGTGACGCTGGAGCCATGCACGATGTGCGCGGGGGCGGTCACCGCGGCCCGGCTCAGCCGGCTGGTGTACGGGGCCGAAGACCCCAGGGCGGGGGCCGTGGGGTCGCTCTGGGACGTGCTCAGGGATACCCGGCTGAACCACCGCCCGGAAGTCATCGGCGGGATCCTGGCCGGGGAATGCGGCGCGGTGCTGCGCGATTTCTTCGCCGTCCGCAGGCGCCCCGGCGGCTAATTCGTGCCGCCGGGGACACGCTGATTCGGGTAAGCTCACCAGCGGTGGAGTCGCCTAGTGGCCGAGGGCGCACGCCTCGAAAGCGTGTGAGGGGGCAACCCCTCCGTGGGTTCAAATCCCACCTCCACCGCCGAGCGGGCCGCGTACACCTTTGGTGTGCGCCCCGGAGGGGATTTTCGTCCGGGAACTTAACGTTACGTCCCGGACGTTCGCACAGGTGATCAAGCGGTGGTGAAGGCTGCCCGCGGTGGGAACCAGCACCTGTCAGAGCAGACTCCGGCGAGGAGAACCGAGTGTTTGGACCTCAGGGAACCGGATTCTTCCTGCTTCTCATGGTGGCATTCGGGGCTTTGCTGGTCTGGGTGGCCTTGACCAAGCAGATCGTCTTCCGTGTTCTCGCCGCCTGCCTGGCGTTCCTTCCCGCCATGGTCTTCGGAGTCGCTGCCGTCAACAAGTTCTACGACTATTACCAGACCTGGGGCGGGATGATCAACGATGTCACCGGCCAGGGCGCGAGTAGCATTCCCAAGTACGCGGCAGGCGGGACCGGGTTGCACAAGCAATTCGATAAGAATATCGGCCGGGTCACCACCACCGCGGAAGACGCCGAGGTCGGGTACCTCTTCCAGACTTCGGTGACCGACCAGCACAGCCACATCACTCGCGACGTATACGTCTATCTTCCCCCGGAGTACTTCCAGAAGCCTTATCTGCACAAGAAGTTCCCGGTGATCGAACTGCTGCACGGGTCGCCGGGCAACCCCGAGGCCTGGGTCGACGTGATGGGCGTGATCCCCACCTTCCTCAGCCTGCTCGAGATTCATCCTTCCGACGCCGCCGTGCTGGTGATGCCCGATATCGACGGCGGCATGCAGTACGGGCTGCAGTGCCTCAACAATCCCGGCGGCATCCAGGACATGACTTTCGTCGCACGGGATGTGCCCGACGCCATCGCCCGAATCGCCCGGGTACAGCCGCCCGGCCGGGCGTGGGGCCTGGCCGGCTACTCCGAAGGCGGCTACTGCACCGCCAACATCGCCTTGCAGGACCCGCGAGGGTGGGGGGCCGCGGGCGTCATGTCGGGTTACTTCAGCCCGGTCCTGAGCCAGGTGCCGGCGGGCAACAAGCCAGGCGGCAGGCCGCGCCTGGTCAACGTGTTCCTCGGGTCCCCCGGACTGCTGCTCCTGAATTCGCCGCAGGAGTACATCACCAGGATGCCGATCAACAATGAGCTTCCGGCGTTCTGGCTCGCGGCGGGTGGCCAGGACAGGTCCGATGTCATCGCCGCGGCGAACTTCAGGCAGCTCCTCCAGACCCGGCTGGCGAGCGTGCCGCTCTTTATCGTTCCTGGCGGCGGTCACCAGGGCAGCGTCTGGCGCGCGGCCCTGGTCCCGATGCTCAACTGGATGACCCCGCAGCTGGCCGCGCAAGCCGCGAAGGTCGACGCCGCCGCGGCCAGGGCGACCGCGC
>JALYVS010000360.1 GCA_030853115.1 Actinomycetota bacterium | reverse complement strand
GGCCTGGCACACCGCGTGCACCAGGCCGACCCGCTGCTGGTCCCGGTGCAGCGCCGACCAGTCGGCCAGCCCGGTGGCCGCCGCGGGCGCGGTGCCCGCGAGGCCGGCCGCGATAAGCATTCCGGACGCGCGCTCGGTACCGCGGAACGCCTCGAGCAAGACCGCCGACGTCCAGCAGCCCAGCGGCAGCCGGACCAGCGCCGGATGCGCGGGCTGGCCGAACGGGACGCCGTGCAAGGCGTCGGTCCTAGCACCGGCGGGCAGTGCCTGCACCACCGTGTCGGACAGCTCTTGGATGACCGGATCGAGCGCATGAGCACGCTCGATCCGTTCGGCCAGGGCGGCCGCGCGGGTCAGCAGGGGAGTCTTGCCGGTCTTACGTGCCCGCCGGGCGGTGGCGAGGAGGGATTGCCGCACGTCTACTGCCTACCCGCCAGAACGGCCCGCGTAGCATAACCGGCGACAGGAAAAAGATGCGCATGCTCAGCGCGCGGACCTCATCGACGCTCTCGAGCAACGCGTTCGTTTTCTGGACTCGCCAACTTCGAACTCCCGCGCTAACCCAGCTGCTCATCCAGCTACCTCGCGAGTCCCCCGTCACCGCGTAGCCTAGCCAACTGCTCCGGACGATCTCTTCGATGCTCTGCACCCCCAGCACCACGCTCACCGTCCACCCCACCAGTACCGCGCCCAATCCCCCAGCAGTACCCGCGCCCAATCCCCCAGCCTGCACAATGAACCCTTGTGCCGGCCATGGCCGGCACAACCGTTCATCATGCAGGCCGGATCTGGCGGCGATCTACCGGTTTTATCGCGTTGGGGGGATTTGATCGCTTTCCGGGTTGGTATGCCTACGGTCAGTTTGTCAGACCCTGTCGGCATGATGCCTGCATGGCCACGTCCACCCGGCACCCAGATGCACTCGTCCGCACCCTCGAAGAGCAGCTCAACGTGCTCACCCGGAAGCAGGCTCACGCGGCCGGCGTGACCCGGCATGGGCTCCAATATCGCTTGCGCGGCGACGGCCCGTGGCGCCGCCTGCTGCCCGGCGTGTACATCGCCGCGACCGGCCCGCCGACGGTCATCCAACGGGAGATGGCTGCCCTGCTCTACGCGGGCCGCGGCAGCATGATCACCGGGCTGGCAGCCGTGCGTCACTACCACATCCGGGGCCCGGTCACGGAGGTCACCGACGTCTTGATGCCAGCTTCGCGCAGACGCAGCGACGCGTCCTTCGTCCGCATGCACCGGACCATTCGGATGCCGAACCGGGTCTCGCAGCTCGGCCCGGTGCGGTACGCCCCGCCCGCTCGGGCTGTCGCCGACACCGTCCGTGGGCTGGACAACCTGCGGGACGTGCGGGCGGTGGTGGCCGACGCGGTGCAGCGGGGCAGCTGCAAAGTCCAGGACCTGAAGACCGAGCTGGCCTCCGGCCCGAACGCCGGGTCGGCCCTGTTCCGCGAGGCGCTAGCTGACGTGGCCGATGGGATCAGGTCGGCCGCCGAAGGGGACTTGAAGGATCTACTGGCCAGGTCCGGACTGCCCATGCCGCTGTTCAACCCGGCTGTCTTTGCCGGTGATCTGTTCATCGCCATACCCGATGCGTGGTGGCCAGAGCTCGGGGTGGCGGTCGAGGTGGACTCGGTTGAATGGCACTTGTCTCCCGATGACCACGCCAAGACTCTCGCCCGCGGCCGCCGGATGGCGAAGTATCAGATAAACGTCCTCCGGTTCACTCCCGGGCAGATTCGCCGGGAACCCGCCGTGGTGGTCGCCGATATCCGGGACGCCCTTGAAAGCGCCCACGGCCGGCCGCCACTGAACCTGCGCACCGTCCCGGCCTGAACCTGCGTACCGTCCTGGCCTGAGCTGGCAGCGCCCAGCGAATGCGGAGCAACGGCTGGGGTTGTCAGCGGTGGTCCGGGTGAGTGGGGATCGCTACGCCGTCGCTGCGTCAGGCCGGACGCAGCACGCGAGGGCGAAGGCGAGCTGCTCGAGCTGGAAGGCTCTCGCGCCTCGATGGAAGTCGATGCAATGGCCGGCCCCCAGGAACAGCTTCGCGTCGACGAGCGGGGCCGCGGTGAAGGCGGCGCCGTAATCCGCCACCTGCTGAGCGTCCGTGATCCACAGCTGGTCGAACTCCCCTTGGCGGCTGTGGACCGGGACGGTGACCTGCGCGGCGGTCGAGCGCAGGCCGGCCGTCCAGGTCGAGGTGATGTCGATCAGCTCGGCCTTGGGGACCCAGGAGTCGGCGATGTGGCTGGCCTCCGGCATGGCCTGGCTGCGGGTCCAGTCCGGACCGAACATCAGGAAGTCCTTGACGGCGCCGGGCATCTGGACCAGGTACTCCTCCGGCAGCGCCGCCCAGGCGGCTCCGGATTCGGTGGGTACCTGGAGGAGGCAGCCGGACATGGCGATGCCGAGCAGCGGCCAGGATGGGTGCCGTGCCGCCAGCGCCGTCGTGACGGCGCCGCCGATCGAGTGACCGATCACGACGATGCCAGCCGTCCCGTGGCCGAAGGCGTCCCAGAGCTCGCCGATCAGGTGATCAAGGACCTCGGCGTTCTTGAGAATGATCGAGTCGGAGTCGGCCACCCGGGTGCTGCCGCCGTATGACGGCCTGTCGATCGCGAGGATGGGGATCTCCAGGGACTCGGCTTGGGCCAGCAGCGAGTAGCCAGGGACGTCGAAGTAGGCCGACGTGTAGGTGCCGCCGTGCACAGCGATGACGAGCGGCGTATCGGCGGCTATCGCGCCGGCCGGAAGGCGCTTGCGGCCGGAGAACGTCATGCCCTGGGCGGGGCCGTCTCCCTTGACCGTGTGAGTGAACTCCAGTGTTCCGCTCGTCGTCATGGTTCAGTCCTTATCGCTGTGATCAGTGACCTGGCTCCCGTGCGAGACAAAGATCCGCGGCCGCATTGCGGTATACGCTATATCAAATGTCACCACCGTCGAAGGTCAGGTCCGTAGCGGCGCAGAACGTGTCGGCCGTTGACCTGGTAACGGCGGAAATCCGGCGGGCGATTCTCACCGGGGCGCTGCCGGCCGGTGAGCAGTTCTCGATCCGGGAGCTGGCGCGTCAGCTCGGGGTGAGCCACATCCCGATCCGCGAGGCGCTGCGCCTGCTGGAATCCCAGGGCCTCATCGTGCTGAGCCAGGCCCGCAGCGCTTCGGTCGCGGCGCTCTCCGTCGCGGACCTTACCGCCATCTACCGGTTGCGGCGGCGGATCGAACCCGATCTCGCGGTCCGCTCGGTGCCGTTGCAGACCGCCGCGCACCTCGACGAGGCGAAGACGGCGCTCGAACGAAGCCGCATGGCCGAACCCGACCTGGCCTGGCGTGCGCATTACGAGTTTCACGAGAGCCTGGTCGCGCCCGCGGCGACGCCGTGGGATCTGCGCATCATGCATACGTTGTGGACGGCGGCTGAGCGCTACACCCTACTGGTCTTCGATCCGACGGTCATCGATGAGTCGGAGCGCCAGCGGCGCTACGACCGGCACGCCGAGTTGCTGCGCGTGGCGGCGCAGCGAGACGCCGCGGCTATGCAGGAGGCCGTGCTCGCGCACCTGAGATTCAACGAGACTGAGATCCGCGCGTGCATCGAGCGCCTGGAAACCCCAGGGCTCCCCGTGGCAGACAATAGCGATACATGATATAGCAGTGGTGTGACGTCCGCGACGACTAAGGTAAGCCGGCAGTGACCGCAGCCTCCGGCCCGCGGCCGCCGCGCTTTCCTGACGGCAGCATCACCGACCCCGCCCAGTGCCTGATCTGCCAGCTGGACGCCGCCGATGACGACGCCGTGGTCTTCCGCGACGGCATCTGGGCGTGTGAGGTCGCCCCGGGTTTCGAAGTACCGGGCTGGTTCTTCCTCCGCGTCCGCCGGCACGCGCTCGGCTGGCGCGAGCTCAGCCCGGCCGAGCTCTCCACCTTCGGCGAGCACGCCCGCGATCTGATGGCGGCCCTCGAGGCGACGTTCACCGGCCCCGCGCGATACCTGATGACGTTCGGCGAGGCGTATCCGCACTTCCACTGCGTCGTTACCACCCGCGGTGACGACGTGCCACCCGAGTTCCGCTCGGGCAACATCCTGCGTCTGCGGGAGACCGGAGTGGACCGGGCCGAAGCGCTCCGCCGGGTGCCCGCGGTCCGCGCCGCCTACGCATCGCTGGCCCATTCATCACCGGCCTATCCACCACCGGCCCATTCACCACCGGGAGACGACGATGTCGAGTGACTCCGAGCTGAACAGCTCCGCCGCGCTGCAGGTAGACGAGGAGCAGTTCACGCCGGCCCGTCAGCCGGAAGTCCAGCGCAACCGGGCTACGGGCCGGCCGCCCGTCGCGCCCGCGCTGCACCATACGACCTTCACCACCAAGCGCCTGGACGAGATGGTCGCCTGGTACGAGCGGGCCGTCGGCATGGTCCCGGTCTTTTACGTCGAGGGCGCCGCCTGGCTGAGCAACGACGAGGCGAATCACCGCATCGCCTTCCTGTCGCCGCCCGGCCTCAAGCACCCGGAGGACAAGGGACACACCACCGGTATCCACCACACGGCCTTCGAGTTCAAGACGTTCGATCAGTGGCTCGACAACTACATCCGGCTGCGTGACCACGGGATCCTGCCGTTCCTGACGCTCGACCACGGCATCACGATGTCGGTTTACTACCAGGACCCGGACGGCAACGGCGTGGAGGTCCAGGTGGACGGGTTCGGCGACTGGGCCGACTCCAAGCAGTGGATCGCGTCGTCCCTGGAGTTCGCCAGCAATCCCATCGGCACCTACTTCGATCCGGAGAAGCTCGTCGTGGCGCGCGCGAGCGGCCTGACGTTCGCCGAGATTCACGCCCGGGCCCGGGCCGGCGAATACCTCCCCCAGGAGATCCCGGCGGACATCTTCCTGCCCGAGCTTTACTGACCGAGCGCGAGATGGCTGGGAACGCAGGCGCGCCGGTCGACACGCCGGTGCTGATCGTCGGCGGCGGACCGGTTGGCCTGGCCGTCGCCATGGAGCTGCGGCATCACGGCGTGCGGTCCACCGTGCTGGAGCCGCGGACGTCCGTGTCGCAGGCCAAGCCGCGGGCCAAGACCACCTCGGCCCGGACGATGGAGCTGTTCCGCCGGTGGTCCTTCGCGGCCGAGGTGCGGAAGCGGGCGCCGATCCCCGTGTCGTGGTCCAGCGACATCGTCTTCTGCACCTCGGCGACCGGCCGCGAGATTGCACGCCTCAGTGGTGTCCTCGGGCTGGACCTGGCCGGCGACGAACGGGCCGCGGAGGCCGGGCAGCAGGTGGGTCAGCCCGTCGTGGAACAGGCGCTGCGCGACGCGATCGCACGCTCACCCGACGTGACGACCCGCTTCGGGTACCGGGCGACCACGGTCGAGGAGACCAGCGACGGGGTCCGGGTAACCGCACAGGACGACTACGGAACGCCCCTGACCATCCGCGCCCAGTACGTGGTCGGCGCGGACGGGCCGCGCAGCGGCGTCCGGGCCGCGATGGGGACCGGCTACGAGGGAACCGAAGCAGGCCGGCCAAATCTTTCCGTCGTCTTCCGCTCCGCTCAGCTCGGGCCCTTGCTGCCCGGCCGCGCGCTGCATCGCTGGGTGCTCAACCCCGCGTCGCCCGGGGTGGTCGGCCCCATGGACCTGCGGGATCAGTGGTGGGCGATCGCCACGGGCCGTTCGGAAGAGGACGCCGTCAAGGACCCAGCGCAGATCGTCCGGGCGCTGGTCGGCCGCCCCATCGACGTGCAGGTCCTCGGCACCGATCCCTGGCAGGCCCGGGCCCTGCTCGCCCGCCGGTACCGGCGGGGGCGCCTGTTCCTGGCCGGAGACGCAGCGCACCAGAACCCGCCCTGGGGCGGGCACGGATTCAACACCGGCGTCGGCGACGCGGTCAACCTCGGCTGGAAGCTCGCCGCGGTGCTGACCGGCTGGGCGCCGCCGGACCTGCTAGACAGCTACGAATCCGAACGCAGGCCGATCGCGCGTCAGACCATCGACATCGCCGCCAGCAACACCAAGGCGCTGCCCAGCGAGCTCAGCAACCCGGCGCTGCTCGGGTCGGACGCGGAGTTCGAGGCGGCCCGGCCCGCGGCCGCCGAGGCCATTACCGCAGCGAAGCGTTCCGAGTTCTACTGCCTGGGCCTGGTGCTCGGATACGGGTACGGCCCGCAGGCCGCCGCGCAGAGCACCGACGGGTCGGACTACCGGCCGGTCGCGGCCGCCGGAAACCGCCTGCCGCACCGGTGGCTGTCCTCGGGTGAATCGCTGTTCGACCGGCTGGGACCGGAATTCTCGCTGATCGGCGCCGCGGCGCGGGCGGCGCCGCTCGCCGCCGCGG
>JALYVS010000359.1 GCA_030853115.1 Actinomycetota bacterium | reverse complement strand
GCACCAGAGGTGCCGGCCGGCCGGCCCCAGAAGTTGCTGGGGACGAGACAGCTGAAGCCGCCGAGCCAACCAGATCTGCCGGGTCCGCCGGGTCGCAAGAAAACCAGGACGTTCAGGAAGCGCAGAAGTACCCCGAAGAGGTTCCAGAGGTGGTTACGCAGGAAGCCGCCGCAGGCGGCAAGCCGGAGGCCGCGGCCTCGGACAAGGTCGCGGATTTCGAGGCCCAGCTCGCGGAGCGGACCGCTGACCTGCAGCGACTGCAGGCCGAGTACGCCAATTACCGCAAGCGGGTCGACCGGGACCGGGCGGCCGTGCGCGATCAGGCCGTGGCGGCGACGCTGACCGGGTTGCTGCCGGTGCTCGACGCTATCGATCAGGCCAGAGAACACGACGAGCTGTCTGGAGGCTTCAAGTCGGTCGCCGACTCCCTGCAGGCGGCGACCGGACGGCTCGGCCTAGTGACCTACGGCCAGAAGGGCGACCCCTTCGACCCGAAGATTCACGAGGCGCTGATGCATTCCTATTCGTCCGACGTCACCGAGGACACCTGCGTGGAGATCCTGCAGCCCGGCTACCAGGTCGGCGACAGGATCCTGCGGCCCGCCCGGGTCGCTGTCGCGGAACCGTCGACCGGCCCGGATGGCAGCAGCAACAAAGCCGACTGGCCAGCAGATGAGGGCGACAACTAAAAGCCCAGCCGGGGCCCGTGAGCCGAAGGGCGGCGCTGCCTGAACCGCCCCCGCAAGCCCACGGGCGCCATCCGAGGCTCCCGCGACCTAAGGGACGCGTCACCTGGGGCTTCCAAGTCAAGGGGACGCGTCAGCCGGGGGGCTTGCCCCGGGGGAGCCAACGGAGCGCGGTGCCGACTGAACTCCAGGAGCGAGGAACGAGTGACGAGGGAAGGCGGCACCTCCAAGCGCGTCGGCGGCGACCCGGACAGCAGAGCGCAGGAAGCAGAGCAGGACACAGATGAGCACAAAGGACTTCCTCGAGAAGGACTACTACAAGGCCCTGGGGGTCGCCAAGACCGCTAAGCCTGCCGAGATCAAGACGGCGTACCGCAAGCTGGCCCGCAAGTACCACCCGGACGCGAACAAGGGCGACGCCTCGGCTGAGGAACGCTTCAAGGAGATCTCCGAGGCGTACTCGGTGCTGTCCGACGAAAAGCGGCGCAAGGAGTACGACGAGGCGCGCTCGCTGTTCGGCGGCGGCCTCCGCGGGCCGGCCGGCGCCCGGCCGGGTCAGGGCGGCTTCGGCGGCTTCGACCTGGGCGACATCTTCAGCGGCGCCGGGGACGCCGGCGGTCGCCTCGGCGACCTGTTCGGCGGGGTGTTCGGCGGCGGCAACACCCGCACCACCGCAGCCAACCGGCCGCGGCGCGGCGCCGACGTCGAGACCGAGACCACGCTGAGCTTCGGCGACGCGATCGACGGCACCACGGTGGCGCTGCGACTGACCGGCGAGGGGCCCTGCCCGACCTGTCACGGCACCGGCGCCAAGGCAGGAACGGTCCCGCGGATGTGCCCGTCCTGCCACGGTACGGGTCAGGAGAGCAGGAACCAGGGCTCGTTTGGCATCACCGAGCCGTGCCATGAGTGCCGTGGCCGCGGCATGGTGGTGGACGATCCTTGCCCGACCTGCTCGGGCAGCGGTCACGCGATGAGCTCGCGCACCATCCAGACCCGCATCCCGGCCGGGGTGGCCGACGGGCAGCGGATCAAGATCCCGGGCAAGGGCGCACCGGGCGAGCGCGGCGGGCCCGCCGGTGACCTGTACGTCCGCGTGCACGTGAAGCCGCACTCGGTATTCGGCCGGTCTGGCGCCAACCTCACGGTGACGGTGCCGGTCACGTTTACCGAGCTGGCGCTGGGCGCGGAGGTCAAGGTGCCCGCGCACCGGGGCGCACCGGTCACCGTGCGGATCCCGCCGGGTACCCCGAACGGGCGCACCTTCCGGGTGGCCGGCAAGGGCGTCCGCCGTAAGGACGGGACGACCGGCGGCATGCTCGTCACCGTCGAGGTGACGGTGCCGCAGAACCTGAACGACAAGGCCCGCAGCGCCATCGAAGACCTGCGCGAAGCCACCGCAGGACCAGACCCGCGAGAGGACCTTCTCGAGCGGGCGAAAGAGGCCTGAGAGGAGGAGATGACATGAGCAGCCCCTACGAGCTATCGGATGACCTGCCCGTCTATGTCATCTCCGTGGCGGCCCAGCTCTCCGGTATGCACCCGCAGACGCTCCGCGCCTACGACCGGCTCGGCCTGGTTTCGCCCGGCCGCAGCGCCGGCCGGGGGCGGCGCTACTCGATGCGGGACATCCTGGCGCTGCGTGAGATCCAGCGGCTGTCCCAGGAAGAGGGCGTCAACCTCTCCGGCATCAAGCTGATCCTTGATCAGCACCGGGAACTCGATCAGGTACGCAGGCTTATCGCCGAGCTGCACGCCGAGATCGCGCAGCTGCGCGTCGAGCTCGAGTCCACCCGCGCCGTGGCGGCGCGGCTGGCCGAGCTGCGGCGCGGCGGCAACGACAGCCGGTCCGGGCAGACCGGGATGGTCCCGGTCCACCGCGCCCGGGTCGCGATATGGGAACCGATGACTGGGCCGGCCGGCCAGACCGGCCAGCCCAGAGGAGATAAGTGATGGACGACAAGCTAACCCGCAAGAGCCAGGAGGCGCTGTCCGCCGCGGTGCGACGCGCCGCCGCGGACGGCAGCCCGCAGGTCGAATCGCTGCACCTGCTGCTGGCTATGCTCGACCAGGCGGAAGGTACTACCGGTCCGCTGCTGCGGGCGGTCGGCGCCGACCCCGCGCTGGTGGCCAAGCAGGCCGAGGAGCGCCTGGCCCGGATGCCGCGGGCCCGCGGGGCCACGCTGAGCGCCCCGGAGATGTCCCGGCCGCTGCTCAAGGTGATCTCCACCGCGGCCAGCCGGGCCAAGCAGCTCGGCGACGAGTACATCTCCACCGAGCACCTGCTGGTCGGCCTGGCCGCCGACGGCGGCGACGCCAAGGCGCTGCTGGCGGCCAGCGGCGCCGCTCCGGACGCGCTGCTCGAGGCCTTCAGCCAGATCCGCGGCAGCGCGCGGGTCACCAGCGAAGACCCGGAGAGCACCTACCAGGCCCTGGAGAAGTACGGCGTCGACCTGACCAAGCAGGCCCGGGACGGGTTCCTGGACCCGGTGATCGGCCGGGACGCCGAGATCAGGCGCGTCATCCAGGTGCTTTCCCGCCGGACTAAGAACAACCCGGTGCTGATCGGCGAGCCGGGCGTGGGCAAGACCGCGGTCGTCGAGGGCCTGGCCCAGCGGATCGTGGCCGGCGACATCCCCACCTCGCTGCGGGACAAGCGGCTGATCGCGCTCGACCTGGCCGCTATGGTGGCCGGCGCCAAGTACCGGGGCGAGTTCGAGGAGCGGCTCAAGGCCGTGCTGACCGAGATCAGGCAGAGCGAAGGCCGGGTCATCACGTTTATCGACGAACTGCACACGGTCGTCGGCGCGGGCGCCGCCGAAGGGGCGATGGACGCGGGCAACATGCTCAAGCCCATGCTGGCCCGCGGCGAGCTGCGGCTGGTCGGCGCCACCACGCTTGACGAGTACCGCGAGCGGATCGAGAAGGATCCCGCGCTCGAGCGCAGGTTCCAGCAGGTACTGGTCGGCGAGCCTTCGGTCGAGGACACGATCGCGATCCTGCGCGGGCTGAAGGGCCGCTACGAGGCCCACCACCAGGTGCAGATATCCGACGCGGCGCTGGTCGCCGCGGCCGCGCTGTCCGACCGCTACATCACCGCGCGCTTCCTGCCGGACAAGGCCATCGACCTCGTCGACGAGGCCGCCTCCCGGCTCCGGATGGAGATCGACTCCCAGCCGGTCGAGATCGACGAGCTACGGCGCGCCGTCGACCGGATGAAGATGGAAGAGCTGGCGCTGGCTAACCAGGAAGACGCGGCCAGCAAGGACCGGCTCGAGCGGCTGCGCGCCACCATGGCCGACCGGCAGGAGCAGCTGGACGCGCTGGTCGCGCGCTGGGAGCAGGAAAAGTCGGGCCTGAACAAGGTCGGCGAGCTGAAGAAGCGGCTCGACGACCTGCAGGGCCAGGCCGAGCGCGCGCAGCGGGACGGGGACTACGAGGCCGCCTCCCGGCTGCTTTACGGAGAAATACCCGCGGTCTCCGAAGAGCTGGACGCGGCTAGCACCACGGCTCGTTCGGCGCCATCGGATGGTGGTGGAACGGCCGGAAGCCCGGCCGCCGAGCCGATGGTGAAGGAGGAGGTCGGCCCGGACGACGTCGCCGACGTGGTGTCCTCCTGGACCGGTATCCCGGCCGGGCGGCTGCTCGAAGGGGAAACGGCCAAGCTGCTCCGGATGGAAGCCGAGCTGGGGCGCCGGGTGATCGGCCAGACGCGGGCCGTGCAGGCCGTCTCGGACGCGGTCCGCCGCGCCCGGGCCGGTGTGTCGGACCCCGACCGGCCGACCGGGTCGTTCCTGTTCCTCGGGCCGACCGGTGTCGGCAAGACCGAGCTGGCCAAGGCGCTCGCCGGGTTCCTGTTCGACGACGAGCGGGCCATGACCCGCATCGACATGAGCGAGTACGCCGAGAAGCACTCGGTCGCCCGCCTCATCGGCGCCCCGCCCGGTTACGTGGGTTACGAGGAAGGCGGTCAGCTCACCGAGACGGTCCGGCGCAGGCCGTACTGCGTGGTGCTGCTCGACGAGGTGGAGAAGGCACACCCGGAGGTCTTCGACGTCCTGCTCCAGGTGCTCGACGACGGACGGCTCACCGACGGGCAGGGGCGCACGGTCGACTTCAGGAACGCCATCTTGATCCTGACCTCGAACCTCGGATCGGCGTTCATCGCCGATCCCGCCTTCGGAGACGAGAGGGCCAAGCGGGACGCGGTGATGGCCGCGGTCCGGGCCGCGTTCAAGCCCGAGTTCCTGAACCGGCTCGACGACGTGATCGTGTTCGACGCGCTGTCCACCAGCGATCTCACCCAGATCGTCGACCTGCAAGTCGACCGGCTCGCCGACCGGCTGGCCGGCCGGAGGCTGCTGCTGACGACGACCCCGGCGGCGAGGGAATGGCTGGCGCTGACCGGATTCGACCCGGTGTACGGGGCCCGGCCGCTGCGACGGCTCATCCAGTCCGCGGTCGGTGACCAGCTCGCCCGCGCCCTGCTGGCGGGAGACATCGTCGACGGCGACGAGGTGCGGGTCGACGTGGACCAGGCCAAGGACGCGCTGAGCGTCCAGCGGGCCGAGCGGGCCGAGCGGGCCGAAGGCTAACGCCGCACGCGGCGCCTCGCGGCGGGGTGGTTCAGGTCCCGGCCGCGGGGGCCGCGGGCCCTCCCCGGTCATCGAGCATCTTGTCGTAGTCGTCTTCGGGCAGGCCGAGGTCGACCCGGAGCCGGAACCGCAGGCGCAGCAGCAACTGCAGCTCGTCGCGGTCCTCGCTGCGCAGGCACGCGTCGACGCCCGCGGTGGCCCAGTCGAGCGCACCGGCCAGGTCGCCCTGCTCGGTGAGCAGCTCGGCCACCAGGTCACAGGTGCGGGCCGGCGACCGGGCCTCGGATTCCTTCAGCTCGCGGAGCAGCGCGTCGGCGTCGTCCCGGCGCCCGAGCGCGAACATCGCGCGGGCCAGCGGGACCCGCGGGTCATCGAAGGTCGGCCCGGCGTCGGCGATGGCGATGCGAAACTCTTCGACCGCCGTCTCCGGTTCGTCCGCGAGCAGCCACTGCTCGCCCGCCCGCATATGCGCTTCGGCCCGCGACATGGCGCTCGCGGTCGCCTGCACCGCCAGGCGGCTCATCCGCACCGCGGCCCGCTTGTGATTGCCGGTACGGGCCGCGTTAACCTCGATGGCGTCGAACAGCTCGCTGGACAGCGCAACCACGTGTGAGAACCTACCCAACGTCGGCGTGGACAATCCGGACGCCTTCCCTTTTACCGGCGGGTGCGCTCCAGCGCATCCCAGAAACCCCGGCGTAGCGCATGCCGGACCTCGTCGTGCAGCAGGAAGTCGATCGGCAGCGCCGAGCCTTGCAGCAGCCGGGCCTCGAGGTCGGACGGCATCCGCGGCTTGCGGGCCAGCACGGCCTCGAGCCAGAGGGCGGGCGCGTCCCTGGCCACCGATCCGCCGAACTCCTGGCCCTCTTCGTGCGCGGACTGTACGGCGTCGGCGAGCGACACCCCGCCGGTAGCCGGGTAGCTCGGTGTTCCCGGCGCCGCGACCGGCTGCGGGCCACTATAGGGAGCGCTGCGCGCTGCTCCCTGAGCTGGCAGGCTGTGCTGACCCGACGGCATCGGCGTGGCGCCCGGGACCCCCATCGGCCCCATCGGCAGCTGACTCGGCTGGGTGCGCGAGGAGGGCAAGCG
>JALYVS010000358.1 GCA_030853115.1 Actinomycetota bacterium | reverse complement strand
CCGGGGTCCTGACCGCAGTCTCCTGCGCGAGCATCAGCTTCTGCGCGGCCACCGGCCCAGCTGGCCGCGCGTACGTCTATTCCGGCGGCACGTGGTCCGCGCCCATTCAGCTGACCGGCGCCAACGGTAATCCGGCGGACCTCAGGTGGGTCTCCTGCCCGGCAGCCGGCTTTTGCCTCGCCGCGGGAAAGTGGGACACCTACACGTACTCCGCGGGCCAGTGGGCCACCGGGCACCAGCTTCAGCAGATGAACGTCTTCGCGTCCATCTCCTGCCCGGCCGACAGCTTCTGCATCGCCGCGAACTCCGGCGGCAGCACATACACCTATGCCAGCGGCAGGTGGTCAGGACCTCAGCAGCTCGCCGCCGGCGCCCTGACCGCAGTCTCCTGCGCGACGGCCACCTTCTGCGCGGCCACCGGCGCATCCGGCCGCGCGTACATCTACTCCGGCGGCACGTGGTCCGCGCCCATTCAGCTGACCGGCGCCGACAGTAATCCGGCGGACCTCAGGTCAGTGTCCTGCCCCGCAGCCGGTTTCTGCCTGGCCGCAGGGAAGGGGGACACCTACACGTATTCCGCGGGCAAGTGGGCTGCGGGCCACCTCATCCGGGCGGACCACATCTTCACCTCGATCTCCTGCCCTGCCGCTAATTTCTGCATGGCCGCTGACACCGGCGGCAACATCTTCACCTATTCGGCGAGCTAGTCTTACGCGATCGGCGGCCAGCTGCCGGCGGACGATCCGGAAGGCGGGCACGATGGGGTCTCCGCGGTTCTGCAATGGCTGCGGTCACGAATCCGGGCCAGAAACGCGATTGTGCCCGGGATGCGGCCGCCCGCCTTCCGTACCGTCACGCCAGACCCCGGGCGCCCTGACCCCGGAGCGCTTCCGGTGGAGGCGTCTGGGCGCCGTCATTACCGTCCTGGCCCTCGGTGTGGCAGCGGGGGTTGGGCTAGCGGTGCTGCTGACCCATCACCGGGCCGCCAGCCGTGCTGACCAGGCCTACCAAGGTGGACCGGCGGGGCCGTCCTCAGCAGCTGCCGGGTCAGCGTCTTCCTCCGCGCTGCCGCCGCGTCAGCAGGCAGCGCAGGCCCTGTCAGGCCTGCTGGCCCAGAGCGGCACTGACCGGGCTTCAGTTAACCAGGCCGTCAGCGCCGTCGAGGACTGTTCGCCTGGCCTGATCCGGGACGAGACGATCTTCGGCAACGCCGCGTCGTCGCGGACGGCCCTGCTCGGTAAACTCGCTGCGCTGCCGGACGGCTCGGCCTTGCCCGCGTCGATGGTGCCAGACCTCACTACGGCCTGGCGGGCCTCCGGCCAGGCTGACCAGGACTTCGCCCAGTGGACGCACGACGAGATCTCGCACGGATGCAGCACGAACGACAAGTCAGATGCCAGCTACCAGGCCACGACGATCCCGGATGAGCAGGCTACGAAGTACAAGAAGGCGTTCGCGGCGCTCTGGACAACGATCGCGAGTCAATACAGTCTGCCGGTCTACCAGTACGACCAGATCTGACGAGCCGGCGGCACGGCCAAAGGACACGAGGATAGACATGCCACACTCCGCCGATCCGCGCGTTGACGCCTTCATCGATGCCCTGCCCGGCTGGCAGCAAGCTATCTGCCGTGAAGTGCGCGACCTCGTTCACGCCGCTGATCCGCAGGTCACCGAGACGATCAAGCGCACCAGCCAGCCCTACTTCGTGCTGCAGGGCAACGTCTGCGCGCTGCAGGCGGCTGAAGACCACGTCAACGTGTTCCTCTACGACGGCGCGATCGTCCCGGATCCCGACAGGATCATCACCGGAGGTCACGACAATAAGACCGCCCGCACCGTGGCCGTCCGCCAGGGTGAGGTCATCAACGCGGCCGCCCTTACTGCCATGTTCCGGCAGATCATCGCGGACAACCGGGCCGGCGGCTGGCGCAAGCTGAAGCGCGACAGCTGAAGCGCGGCCAGCCTGCCGGCCGGATGGCCGTCGAACGAAGCCCTTTCGGGGCCAGGACGGACCGGCCCGGATCTGCTTGACACCGCTAGGCCCCGCAGCGGCTAACGCTGCGGGGCCCGCTTCCGACAGCAGTGTCTCAGGTCAGCGGCGGCTCAGGTCAGCAGCCGTCGTAGGCCGACCAGTTGGACTGACCTCCCGCGGCCAGCGCGTTGTTGAACACCTTGTTCTGCTCGGCCACGCTGGCGTTACCGAAGTCGGAGGAGGAACCACCGTAGGCAGACCACGTCGAGGCGCTGAACTGGTACAGGCCGTAGTGCCCGCTTGAGTTCATGACCTGGGAGTTACCGCCGGACTCCCGGGCGATCACGCACGAGGTGAACCCCCCGCCGCCCGAGTAGGTGCTGGTGCTGGTGGCGGTGGCCGGCGCGGCCTGGTACACCGGGCTCGCGGCTTCCGGCGCACTGACCACGGCGGGGGACGCGGTGATCCCGAGCTCGCCCGGGGCGTTCGGGATGCGGGCGGGCTTGGCCGGAATCTCCAGCACCTGTCCGACGGCGATGTCGTTGGCGAACTGGATCTTGCTGTGGTTGGCCCAGTAGATCACCGGCCAGGCGCGCTCGTCGTGATACACGCGTCCGGCGATCGCGGACAGCGTGTCACCCGGCCGGACGGTGTACTTGACGGTCCGGGCGGTCGTGCTCGGCGCCGCGTGCTGGCTGGCGGTCAGCACCTCGGAGGACCCGCCTACCCGGCCGGCCATGTCCATCACCGCGGCGTGCTCGGTAACTACGTGCGTTGCTAGCTGGCTCGCCTGCGCCTGCGGCGCGAAGCAGAGCGCGGCGGTCACCCCGGCTAGCGCGGGGACGGCGACGGTCGTCAGCCGCCGTGAGATCTGGGTATGTTTCGACTTGCGATGGCAGCCCAAAGGGCTCCTTTCCGAACAGGGCGCGCTCCTGGGGAAGGCCGCGTAACAGGTCCGCGGCTTTCGGGAGCGCCTGACAGCAGGGCAGCCTACGTTCAGCTGGCGACGGGCGGCCGTCTCGGAGAGGCTGGACAGGGAGCTATTCCACGGGGCATTTCTCGCTACGTAGACGAAATCGGCCAACAGCAGTTAAACTGCCCGACCGTGGCCACAAAAACGCCCATACGTAACATAAGTCATCAGAAAACTCAGAAGTTCTGACTGTGGTTACTAAAAGGTGACGTGCGCTTTCTCACGTGGTGATCAAGCCCGCGGGGACCATAACCATGCGTGAGCGCAGGTACTCACCAAGCCCCTTGGCCTGCGCATCGGGCCGGGCCGTCCCGGACACCCCGGGGGCGAGCAGGCCGTGCACGACGAAGTTGAGCGCCAGCAGATTGGGCAGCTCGTAGCGGTCGACGCGGAGATCCGCCGCCTCGGTCAAGAGCTCCTTGAAGCGGTCCGTGGTCAGGTAATGGCGCAGCCAGGCGTACCCGGCCGGGCTGGTGGCCCACAGGCCCACGTTGGCGTTACCGCCCTTGTCGCCGGACCGCGCCCCGCATAGGCGGCCGAGCGGGCTCTCGGCCGACCGCCCGGCGGGCTCGGCTGCGGGCGCAGGCACCACTCCGGCGGGTACCGGGGAGGACCCGGCGGGGTGGGCGGACGGGGAGGACCCGGCGGACGGGGAAGACCGGACGGCGGCCAGGGCGCTGGTGTGCGGGATGTCGCGGCTGCTGCCGTCGGGCAGGTGCACCTGCTGGGTGATCACGGCGGAGGGAACGAGGGCGGGCCAGTACAGGCCGAACGCGCTGGCCGCGGTGGGCGGGGTGGTGGTATGAAAGCCGGCGTAGCCGCCGAGGGCGAGCTCGAAGGTGACGTCGGAGAACGCCCGGCCGACCTTATGCTCATCGGCATCTTTGACGGTGATCCGCAGGTGCGCGGTGGCCTGCTCGTTGGCCGGCGCGTCCGGGTGGTCGAAGCGGAGCAGCCGCACGTCGGTCTCGCCGAACGCCGAACGGCCGCCGAGCAGGCCGAACAGCAGGGTCGTGGCCTGGTCGGCCTTGGCCTCGATGTCGAGGCCGGTGATGACCATGGTCATCGTGTTGCGGTAACCGCCGAGCATGTTGAGTGCGACCTTGAGGGTCTCCGGGGGCGGGCTGCCCCTGGTTCCGGTCACCGCGACCCGGTCCGGGCCCGCCTGCTCGACGCGCATGGTGTCGAAATGCGCCACGACATCGGGGTTGAGGTAGCCGGGCTCACCGATCTCATACAGCAGCTGGGCGGTGACGGTCCCGACGGAGACCAGTCCGCCGGTACCTTCGTGCTTGGTGATGACGCAGCTGCCGTCGGCGGCGACTTCGGCGATCGGGAAGCCCGGGTAGCGCCGGTCAGTGATCTCCTCGAGAAAGCTGTAGTTCCCGCCGGTGGCCTGCGGCCCGCACTCGATGATGTGCCCGGCGGCGACCGCGCCGGCCAGCGCGTCCCAGTCCTCGCGGCCCCACCCGTGCCACCACGCGGCGGGTCCGGTGACCAGGCTCGCGTCGGCGACCCGGGGACAGATGACGATGTCCGCGCCCGCCTCGAGGGCCGCCGCGATGCCCCAGCCGCCGAGGTAGGCGTTAGCCGTGACCACCGGCAGGTCCGCCTCAGACAGCGGCAGCCCGGTGTCGAGGTTGGTCAGCTCATGACCGGCCGCCTGCAGGTCGCCGATGGCCGGGGCGAGGTCATCGCCGGTGATATAGGCGATCCGGGCGGGCAGGCCGAGCCGGGCCGCCAGCTCGGTGAGCTGGCCGGCCAGGCCAGCGGGGTTCAGGCCGCCGGCGTTGGCGACGACCTTGACGCCCCGCTCCAGACAGGTGCCGAGCACCTCCTCCATCTGCCGCAGGAACGTAACGGCGTAGCCGCGGCTCGGGTCCTTGCGGCGGGCCTTCCACAAGATGAGCATGGTCAGCTCGGCCAGGTAGTCACCGGTCAGCACGTCGATCGGGCCGTCCAGCATCTCCCGGGCGGCGGCGACCCGGTCGCCGTAGAACCCGGAGCAGTTCGCGACCCGGATCGGCTGGCGCGGGGTCCTGTGCTCAGGCTGCGTCATCTGCTATCTCCTCCCGGCCGCCTTGCGGCCGGTGCCTGCTGCCCCGGCGAAGGCCTGGGCGATGGCCATCCACTCCTGCGCGGCCGCACCCTCGATCTGCAGGTCGACGTCGTCGCGGTGTCGTCGCTGGGTGACCAGCAGGCAGAAATCCAGGGCCGGCCCGGTGACCCGGCCCGCCGCGTCGTCCGGGCCCCAGGCCCACGTCACTGCGGCGGGCGCGGACGGCGGGATGAGCTCGACGCGCACCGGGGCGGACGGCGCCGGTTTCCCGTTGACGGCAAAGCTGTAGGCCCGGGCGCCGACGCCGATGTGGGCCACGTGGCGCAGCCGGCCGGTCGGCTCCCGGCTGACGCCGAGGGCATCGGCGATGTCCTGGGTGTGCGCCCAGGTCTCCATGATCCTGGCTGTCAGCGAGGACGCGGCGCTCATCGCGGGGCCGAACCACGGCAGCCGGAGGGCCGGGTCCAGGCCGGAGAACGTGGCGATGAGCTGGGCGCGGGCGGCGTCGAACCAGGCCAGCAGCTGGGTTCCGGCACGGTCGCGGAACCGGGCCGCGATGTCGTCCGGGGCCACTCCCCCGGCTGCTTGGTAGTCCGCCAGCGCCGCCAGGAATTCCTCCGGCGCTACCGCGGACTGGACCGTCACCTCGTCGAAGTAAGCCAGGTGGCTGACCTGGTCGGCGATGTCCCAGCCGGCCGCGGGCGTGGCCCGGTGCCAGCCGGCCTCGTCCAGGCCGGCCACCAGGGCACGGGTCACGGCCGACTCGGCGGCCAGGTCACCGGCCAGCGCGACCATGTCTACCGCCATGACCTCACCCTTCCTGCTGGTCGCCGGTGTCCACGACCGCGAGGACCTGTCCGGTGCTGACCTGGTCTCCGGCCTTGGCGTGCAGCTCAGCCACGGTGCCGTCGGCGGGCGCGGCGACGGTCTGTTCCATCTTCATCGCCTCCAGGACGATCAGCGGCTGGCCCGCGACCACGGTCGCGCCGACATCGGCCAGGACCCGCAGGACCAGGCCGGGCATCGGCGCGAGCAGCGATCCAGAAGGCGTCGCCTTGTCCGGCTCGCCGAACCGCGGCACCTCCGTCAGCGCACTGGACCCGTTGCTCGCGTCGACGTAGGCCTGCGTGCCGATCAGGTGCACCCGGTAGAGCCGGCGCAGGCCGTCCACCTCCAGGTCGACCCGCTCCGGCCCGGCCGCATGCAGCAGCAAGGTGCCGCCCAGCGGCACGCCGTTGACGGACGCCTCGACGATCCCGGCACCCAGCACCCGGTACGCGACGGCGAACTCCTGTCCGCCGGCGGAGTAGGTGACGCGCTGCGCAGCGGAACGGACGTTGCGCCAGCCCGACGGCAGCGTGGCCAGCACGGGCGCCCCGGCCC
>JALYVS010000357.1 GCA_030853115.1 Actinomycetota bacterium | reverse complement strand
CCGCCTGGCGCAGCCCTGAGGGGCTACTTGACGGTGACGGTGGCGCCTGCGCCTTCCAGGGCCGCCTTCCCCTTCTCCACGCTCTCCTTGTTGACCTTCTCGAGCACCAGCTTGGGCGCGCCGTCGACTAGGTCCTTGGCCTCCTTCAGGCCGAGGCTGGTCAGGCTGCGCACCTCCTTGATGACCTGGATCTTCTTGTCGCCCGCAGCCTCGAGGATGAGGTCGAACTCGTCCTGCTCCTCGGGCGCCTCAGCTTCGGCGCCGGCGCCGCCGCCGGCCGCGGCCGCCACCGCTACCGGAGCGGCCGCCTTCACGTCGAACGTCTCCTCGAACTGCTTTACGAACTCGGACAGCTCAAGGAGGGTCATCTCCTTGAACGCCTCGAGCAGGTCACCGCTACTGATCTTCGCCATGATGGTGGTTCCTCGTTCCTTAAGTTTGCGGGTGTGTTCCGGGTCGGGCCACGTCAGCTGCCGGCCTCGGGGGCAGCGGCGGAGTCCGCCGCGGAAACCTGGCCCTCGGGGGCTTCAGAGGCTTCAGGGGCCCCGCCCTCGGCGGCCGCGCTTTCGGTGGCCGCGCCTTCGGGGGCTGCGCTTTCAGTAGCCGCGCCTTCGGGGGCTGCGCTTTCAGTAGCCGCGCCTTCAGTGGCCGTGCCTTCGGTGGCCGTGCTTTCGGTGGCCGTGCTTTCGGTGGCCGTGCTTTCGGTGGCCGTGCTTTCAGTGGTTGCGCGCTTGGCCCGCAGGGCCTCGGCGAGCTGCGCCATCTGCACCGGCAGCGCGTTGAACGTCGCGGCCGCGCCGGCCATCGAGGCCTTCATGGCGCCGGCCAGCTTAGCCAGCAGGACCTCGCGTGGCTCCAGGTCCGCCAGCTTGATGATCTCCGACGGCGTGATCGCCTTACCGTCGAGCACCCCGCCCTTGATCACCAGCAGCGGGTTAGCCTTGGCGAAATCGCGCAGGCTCTTGGCTGCCTCGACCACGTCACCGTTGACGAACGCGACCGCGGACGGGCCGGACAGCAGCGACGCCAGCTGATCGACTAGGCCGGCCTCAGTTACCGCGCGCTTAGTCAGGGTGTTCTTCACCACGGTGAACGTGGCGTGGTCCGCGAGCGAGCCACGAAGCTCAGCGAGCTGAGCCACGGTGAGGCCGCGGTACTCGGTCAGCACCGCGCCAGAGGAGTCCTTGAAGCGGTCAGTGAGCTCGGCGACCGCGGCTATCTTCTCGGCGTTAGCCATGTGCCTCCTCTCCATTACTTGAAGCTTTTGCTGCCTGGCAGCACTTCTTTGTTGGGTAGCACCTGAAGACAGCAAAAACGCCCCGGCGCGAGGCGCACGGGGCGGTACGGCTCACCCTGCCAGGGGTCAGCCATTACAGCTCAGCTCACCTGCGCGGGATGTCCCTCCGGGAGCTAACCCCCGGTGCGGAACCTTGGGCCGCCGCGCGAGCGCGACAGCATCCAGCGGTCTTCGGTACCCACAGACTACGATCCCGGCGCCGTAGGTCCAAATCGCCTCAAGAGCCGGTGGCCTCCCGGGCCCGCTCTTACAGGTACGGGAAGGCATCAGCTCGGGTAGGCGGGGGACGGAAACGGCGGCCACCCGGGGGTCCGGGCGGCCGCCGTTCCGGCGATCCGGGTCAGGCGTTCGCTTCGGCCAGCTCGTCGGTGAAGCCGCGGGTCTTGTTGGGGTCGACCGGGATGCCGGGGCCCATGGTGGTGGTGAAGGTGACCTTCCGCACGTACCTGCCCTTGGCGGCGGCAGGCTTGAGCCTGATCACCTCGTCGAGCGCGGCCGCGTAGTTTTCCAGCAGCGCGGTGGGGTCGAAGGACGCCTTGCCGATGATGAAGTGCAGGTTGCCGTGCCGGTCCGTCCGGAATTCGATCTTGCCGCCCTTGATCTCGGTTACGGCCCGGGCGACATCCGGGGTCACGGTGCCGGTCTTCGGGTTCGGCATCAGGCCACGCGGGCCGAGCACCCGGCCCAGCCGGCCGACCTTGCCCATCATGTCGGGGGTCGCGACCACCGCGTCGAAGTCGAGGAACCCGCCCTGGATCCGCTCGATCATGTCGTCGGAGCCGACGAAGTCGGCACCCGCCGCGCGAGCCTCTTCGGCCCGGTCACCGATCGCGAAGACGAGCACACGGGCCGTCTTGCCGGTGCCGTTGGGCAAGTTGACGGTGCCCCGGACCATCTGGTCCTGCTTACGCGGGTCGACGCCCAGCCGCAGCGCCACCTCGACGGTGGGGTCGAACTTGGTCACCTGGCCGGACTTAGCGATCGTGACCGCCTCGGCCGGGGTGTACAGCCGCTCGTGGTCGATCTGCTCGTCGGCCTGACGGTAGGACTTGCTGCGCTTCATGGCTATCTCCTATGCCTGGAGTTCGTGGTCAGCGGACCGCGCGAGGCCCTGCCACTGTGTTTTTAATGATTCGGGCTGGTCTGGTGCGCCGGGATTAGCGGTCGACCTTGATTCCCATCGAGCGGGCGGTCCCGGCGATGATCTTCTCGGCGGCCTCGATCGTGGTCGCGTTCAGGTCGGGCATCTTGGTCTGCGCGATGTCGCGGACCTGAGCGGCGGAGATGCTGCCGACCTTGGTCTTGTGCGGCTCGGCGCTGCCCTTGTCCACGCTCGCGGCCTTCTTGATCAACTCGGCGGCCGGCGGCGTCTTGGTGATAAAAGTGAAGCTCCGGTCCTCGAAAATCGAGATCTCGACCGGGATGATGTTGCCCCGCTGGCTTTCCGTCGCCGCGTTGTACTGCTTGACGAAGTCCATGATGTTCACGCCGTGCGGGCCCAGCGCGGTACCAACGGGGGGGGCCGGGGTGGCCTGGCCGGCCGGCAGCTGCACCTTGACGACGGCGGACAGCTTCTTCCTTCTTGGCGGCATGACAGTGTTCCTTACTTGTACTTTGGGTTCTAGATCTTCGTGACCTGGTCGAACGAAAGTTCCACCGGGGTCTCGCGGCCGAAGATGGACACCAGCACCTTGAGCTTCTGGGTGTCCGGGTTGATCTCGTTCACGGTAGCGGGAAGCGTCGCGAACGGGCCGTCCATAACGGTAACCGACTCGCCGACCTCGAATTCCACCGTGGACGTCCGGGCCGCCGCTTCAGCCTGCTTGGTACCCGGCTCGGGCTCCGGCGCGAGGAGGTTCGCCACCTCACCGAGCTGCAGCGGCGACGGCCGGCTGGACAGGCCGACGAAGCCGGTCACCCCCGGTGTGTTACGGACCACCGCCCAGGACTCGTCGGTCAGGTCCATCCGCACCAGGATGTACCCGGGCAGCACCTTCTCCGAGACCTGCTGCCGCTTGCCGTTCTTGATCTCGGTCACCATGTGCACGGGAACCTCGATCTGGTGGATGAAGTCCTCCATGTTCAGCGACTGGATACGGCTCTCCAGGTTGGTCTTCACCCGGTTTTCGTAACCCGCGTAGGAGTGCACCACGTACCAGTCGCCGGGCTGCATACGCAGTTCCCGCTCGAACTCTTCCCGCACACGATCAGGCGAGTCGTCCTGCGCGTCGTCGGCGGACTCTTCTGCCGCCTCGCCGGCCGGGGCAGCCATATCGTCAGTCCCGCCGGCCGGGGACGCGACGTCATTAGCTTCGCCGGCCGGGGACGCGACGTCGTCAGCTTCGCCGGCCGGGGACGCGACGTCATCGGCCGGGGAGCTGGTTTCAGCCTCGGTCTCGGCGTCTAGCCCGTCGGCCTCTTCGCTGTAGTCGCTCACCTCATCGGCCTTCCCGGTTTCCGCGTCGGGTTCTGTCGCGCCCGTCGCCACGGAATCCAGTTGGGTCTCGGACACGATTGCTCTCTCTTTCCTCAAGCCATGACCATTGTCCGGTCATGGTGCCGTGCCTGGCGTGCGCACGGCCAACAGGCGGCGGCCCCGGGCTCTGCTCTCCCGGGGAACGACCCCCAAGACCCCCGGGTAGCGCCTAGCCGAACACCTCGAACACCAGCTTGGTGAACCCGTAGTCCAGGCTCGTCACCACGACGACCATGAAGAGGACAAAGGTCATGCAGACCACCGTGTAGGTGATGAGCTCTTTACGGGTGGGCCAGATCACCTTGCGAAGCTCGCCGACCATCTGCCGGAAGAACAGGGCCGGGGTCGTCCGGTCGCGCTTAGCCGCGCCTCCGGATCCGCTCCGTTTCTCCGGGGCCTCACCGCGTGTCTGAGTTGCCATATCCTCACCTTATGGTCCGCCGGGTCCGGCGGGGTTTTACTGAATCGCACTCGCAGGGCAGGGGGGACTCGAACCCCCAACCGCCGGTTTTGGAGACCGGAACTCTGGCCAATTGAGCTACTGCCCTGTGCTTCCCGCACTACTTCAGTAAGCACCCAATGCAACACGCGGGCACGCTGCCGCAGCGACAGGACCGATGTCGGTCCATGCAGTGTACGTCTGAACCGCCCGTCCGTCGAACCGCCAGGTCCGTTCAGAGAACGGCGCCTAAGGAACGGGTCCGGGGCCCTAGCCCCTCAGGGGGACGACCCCTCAGGGGGACGTCCGGGGCCGGGGCCCCGTCCCCCGGGGAAAATAGAGCGGGGGCGTGGCCGCAGGTGGGAGAATGAAGCACATGTCAACCAGAGTCTCCGCACGGGTTTCCGCTATCTCCGAGTCCGCCACCCTGGCCGTGGACGCCAAGGCCAAGGCGCTGAAGGCGGCGGGCAGGCCGGTCATCGGCTTCGGCGCGGGCGAGCCCGACTTCCCGACCCCTGACTACATCGTCCAGGCCGCGCAGCGAGCCTGCGCCGAGCCGCGGTTTCACAAGTACACCCCGGCCGCGGGCCTGCCTGAGCTCAGGCAGGCGATCGCGGCCAAGACGGCCAGGGATTCCGGCTATCAGGTCGATCCCAGCCAGGTGCTGGTCACCAACGGCGGCAAGCAGGCGGTGTACCAGGTGTTCGCCACCCTGCTCGATCCCGGCGACGAAGTCATCGTGCCCGCGCCTTACTGGACCACCTACCCCGAGTCCATCGCGCTGGCCGGCGGCGTCATCCGGCCGGTGCTCACCGACGAGGGTTCCGGCTACCTGGCCTCCGTCGCCGACCTGGAAGCGGCGCGCACGCCGCGCAGCAAGGTCCTGCTATTCGTCTCGCCGTCCAACCCGACCGGCGCGGTGTACCCGCCGGCCCTGGTCGCCGAAATCGGCCAGTGGGCCGCGTCCCACGGCCTGTGGGTGATCACCGACGAGATCTACGAGCACCTGGTGTACAGCGACGCGGTGTTCTCCTCGATCCCGGTGCAGACCCCGGAGCTGGCGGACACCTGCGTGGTGCTGAACGGCGTGGCCAAGACCTACGCGATGACCGGCTGGCGGGTCGGCTGGATGATCGGGCCGCGGGACGTGATCAGCGCGGCGGCGAACCTGCAGAGCCACGCGACCTCCAACGTCTGCAACGTGGCGCAGGCGGCCGCGCTGGCCGCCGTCTCCGGGGACCTGGCCGCGGTGGCCACCATGCGCACGGCGTTCGACCGGCGCAGGCAGACCATGACCAGGATGCTGAACGAGATCGACGGTGTGATCTGCCCGGAGCCGCAGGGCGCGTTCTACTGCTACCCGAGCGTCAAGGGACTGCTCGGCCTCCAGATCGCAGGCCACCGCCCGCAGACGTCGGCGGAGCTGGCGGCCCTCATCCTGGACGAGGCGGAAGTGGCCGTGGTCCCCGGCGAGGCGTTCGGTACGCCCGGATATTTCCGGCTTTCCTGCGCGCTCGGCGACGCCGACCTCGAAGAAGGCATCGGCCGGATGGCGAAGCTGCTCGCAGACGCCAGGTAGGCACGGCACACTAAGCGGATGCCGAGGCCGCTCACCACCTTGCCCAAGGCTCACCTGCACTTGCATTTCACCGCGGCGATGCGCCACTCCACCCTGATCGAGCTGGCCGATAGCCGCGGGATCAGGCTGCCGGCCGCGCTCACCCAGGACTGGCCGCCCCGGCTGAGCGGCACCGACGAGCGCGGCTGGTTCCGGTTCCAGCGGCTGTACGACACCGCGCGGGCCGTGCTGCGCACGCCGGCGGACGTCCGGCGGCTGCTGACGGAGACCGCCGAGGACGAGCGAGCCGAAGGCTCAGGCTGGCTGGAGATCCAGGTCGACCCCTCCGGGTTCGCTGGACGGTTCGGCGGGGTCACGGCGATGATCGAGCTGGTGATCGACGCGGCCGCCGCGGCCGCGCAGGCGACCGGGGTCGGGATCGGCGTCATCGTCGCGGCCAACCGGACCAAGCATCCGCTGGAGGCCCGGACCCTGGCCCGGCTGGCCGCCCAGTACGCCGGGCGGGGGGTGACCGGGTTCGGCTTGTCCGACGACGAGCGGCGCGGGCCCGCGCGTGATTTCGCCGCGGCGTTCCGGATCGCCGAGCGCGCCGGGCTGCTG
>JALYVS010000056.1 GCA_030853115.1 Actinomycetota bacterium | reverse complement strand
GTGTGGTGGCCGCCGGGCCCGACCTGGACCTGGCCTCCAACGACCCGCTGATCGGCTACCTGCTCAGCGCGGCCAGCGCGGTGGACATCACCAGCCTGCGGCTGCAGTCCCCGGCGCTGGAGGCGCTGCAGGCGGCAGGCGTGGTCCTGGTGGTCCCGCTGATCTCATCGGGCAGCCTGGTCGGCCTGCTCAGCCTCGGCCCAAGACGGTCCGAGCGCGGCTACTCGACCGACGACCTGCGGCTGCTCAACTCGCTGGCCGGTTACGCCGCCCCGGCCATGCGGGTGGGCCAGCTGGTCAGGCAGCAGCAGGCCGAAGCCCGCCAGCGCGAGCGGATCGAGCAGGAGCTGAAAATCGCGCAGATCATCCAGCAGCAGTTCCTGCCTAAGCAGCTGCCCGACCTGCCTAGCTGGCACGTGGCGGCGTTCTACCGCCCGGCCCGGACGGTCGGCGGCGACTTCTACGACTTCATCTCGCTGCCGGACGGCCGGGTCATGTTCGTGGTCGGCGATGTCACGGACAAGGGCATCCCCGCCGCGCTGGTCATGGCCAGCACGCACGCGCTGCTGCGGGACGCCGCGCCTCGGCTCGTCTCACCCGGCAAGGTGCTCGGCCACGTCAACGAGATGCTCTGTGTCGACATCCCGGCGCACATGTTCGTCACCTGCCTGGCCCTGGTGCTGGACCCGGTCAGCGGCGAAGCGGTCTTCGCCAACGCCGGCCACGACGTCCCCTACGTGCGGACCCAGGATGGCGTGGCCGAGCTCCGGGCCCGCGGTATGCCGCTCGGCCTGATGCCGGGCATGGACTACGAGGAAAAACACTTCCGGTTCGAGCCCGGTGACTGCGCCCTGCTGCACAGCGACGGCCTCGCCGAGGCGCACGCACCTGACCGGGAGATGTTCGGCTTCCCGCGGGTCTCGGCGCTGGTGGGCAAGGGCCGGTCGGGGGAAGCTCTCATCGACTTGTGCCTGACCGAGCTCGGCAGCTTCACCGGACCCAACCACGAGCAGGAAGACGACATCACGCTGGTCTCGCTTCAGCGCTCGCCGGCGGCCTGGCACCAGCGGGATCAAGATCTTCAGGGGGACCAGGGAGGCGCGTGATGACAGAGGTAGCCCGGCCCACGCCGGGAAGGCTCGATGCTTTTACCCTGCCAAGCGAGCCGGGCAACGAACGCCTCGCGCTGGCCCGGGTCGCCGGGATCGTCAAGGGCCTGGGACTGTCCGAGTCCAGGCTCGAGCGGCTGAAGACGGCGGTCGCCGAGGCCACCATGAACGCGATCGAACATGGCAACGGCAATCGCCCGGAGATCCCGGTCGAGGTCGAGGTAACCCAGCACGGCGACGGCATCACCGTCGCCATCAGCGACCAGGGCGGCACGGCGCACCCAGCGGACGGCGACAGCGGCCACGAGGAACCAGATCTCGTCAAGAAGCTGGACGGCGACCAGAGCCCTCGCGGCTGGGGGCTGTTCCTCATCCGCAACATGGTCGACGCGATGGACGTAACGACCGACGGCCAGCGGCACACCATCTGGCTGACGATGCGAACGACAGGAGCTGCACATGACGAGCATGTGTGAGGCCACGACCCGGGTCCTCCCCGGGGCCGCCGTCATCGAGCTGGCGGGTGAGGTGGACGGGTCTGCCGCCGCCGTGCTGACCGCCGCCTACGAGCGCGCGGTCAGCGCCAGCACCGACCCCGCCGAGCTGAGCACCGTCGTGCTCGACTTCGCCGCGGTGGATTACATCAACTCCACCGGCATCGCGCTGATCGTCAGCGTGCTGGCCCGGGCGCGGGCCGAACGCAGGAAGGTCGTCGCCAGCGGCCTGTCCGCGCACTACCGCGAGATCTTCGACATCACCAGGCTGTCGGACTTCATCGAGCTCTTCCCCGATCTCGACCGCGCCGTCCGCCAGATCACCCCGCCGGCCGCCTGACTGCAGGCCAGCCCGGCGTCACGCATAAGAACCATGAGGGGGAGGAACCAGATGAGCGCACCAGTGATCACGATGGACGTCCGGAGGTTCGGCGACAGCACAGCCGTCGTCGACATCAGGGGCGAGGTCACCGCGGCCTGCGAGCCCGTGCTGATGTCGGCGTATGAGGCTGCGGGTGGCAGTGCGACCAGCAGGCTCGTGCTCAACTTCGGCGGCCTTGAGTACATGAACAGCGGCGGCATCGGCATGATCGTCACGCTGCTGGTCCGGGCCAACCGGCAGCGGCAGCAGCTCGGGGCCTACGGGCTGAGCGATCACTACCGGGAGATCTTCGAGCTGACCAGGCTCGACGAAGCCATCACCATCTATGACAGCGAGGAATCGGCGCTGCACGGCGTCGTGAGATAAAGGACATGTCATGACAGAGACAGCAGGCCCGGACAAGGTAGCCACGGCCGACCAGATCGGGCTTAGCGCCCGCGAGGCCGCCGCCCCGCCGCGAGATGCCGCCAGCTGGGCCCGCAAGGTGGACCGGCTGCAGGTCGACCACCGGACCGGGGTCCGCGGCACCAATGTCGCGGGGCGCCGGCTCACCGGCCCGGTGCAGGGCTTCGGCAAGATGTGGCAGAAGACGTACCGGATGAACGCCGGGTCGGAGGTCAGCCCGGAACAGGCGATTGCCACCTGGCGTGCGCACTTCCCTGAGTTCTGGCCTAAGGGCAGCCGCTTCGCCGGCGCGCTGACTGGCATTCAGCCCGGAGACGTGGCCCTGCTGGACCTGGCCATCGGTGGCGGGGTCAAATTGTCCACCGGTGTCTTCGTGCTGTACGCCGACGCCGAGTCTTTTACGCTGATGACGCCGCAGGGCCACATGTTCGCCGGGTGGATCACCTTCTCGGCCGAGCGTGAAGGTGACATGACCATGGTGCAGGCGCAAGTGCTGATGCGCGCCAACGACCCCCTCTACGAGGTCGCGATGACCATGGGCGGGCACCGCAAGGAAGACAAGTTCTGGGCGGCCACGCTGACCGCGCTGGGCCGCCGTCTCGGTCTGGCTGACCCGCAGGTCGGGGCGCGTAGCACCTGCGTGGACCCCAAACGGCAGTGGCGTCACTCGAGCAACATCTGGCACAACTCCATGGTGCGCAGCATGCTGCAGACGGTCGCGGCCCCGGTGACCGGCTTGAGCCGTCTTGTCCGCGGCGCGAAGAACCCGGCGTGAGACGCGGCATGACGAGCAGGATCGGCGGGTAACGTCGCAGCCATGCAGGCAGAACTTGACGTGGTGGTCGTCGGCAGCGGGCCGAACGGGCTAGCCGCCGCGGTTACGATGGCCGCGGCCGGGCTGCGGGTTGAGGTGATCGAGGGCGCGCCGACCATTGGCGGCGGCTGCCGCACCGAGGAGCTGACGCTGCCCGGCTTCTGGCACGACGTCTGCTCCGCGGCGCACCCGCTGGCTGTCGCGTCGCCGTTTTTCCAGCGCTTCGACCTGGCCGCGCGCGGGGTCACGCTCGCGCGGCCTGAGGTGGAGTTCGCCCATCCGCTGGACGGCGGCCGGGCCGCGATCGTGTCCCGCTCGGTGGCCGAGACAGCCAGCTACCTCGGTACCGACGGCCGCGCCTACCAGCGCCTGATGGGCCCGGTAGCCGATCACATGGACGAGATCTGCCAGAGCATTCTCGCCCCGCTGCGTCGCGTGCCCGCGCATCCGCTGGCACTGGCAGGATACGGCCGGCACGCGGTGCTGCCGGCCGCCACCGTGGTCAGGCGCTGGCGCACTCAGGAGGCCCGCGCCATCCTGGCCGGGGCCGGCGCACACGCGATGATGCCGCTCACCGCCGTCCCGACGGGGGGCGTCGCGATGATGCTGACCGGGCTGGCGCACGCGGTGGGCTGGCCGGTGGTGGCCGGCGGCAGCGCCCGGATCACCGACGCGCTGGCCGGCGCCCTGACCGCGGCGGGCGGCAGCATCCAGACCGGCCGGTGGGTGCGCTCGCTGTCCGAGCTCCCGTCCGCGACCGCCGTGCTCCTTGATGTCTCGCCCCGGACCCTGGCCCTGCTGGCCGGCGACCGGCTTCCGGTCGGGTATCGCGCCGCGCTGCGCCGGTACCGTTACGGCCCCGGAGTGTGCAAGGTGGACTTCGCCTTGTCCGGCCCGGTGCCGTGGACCAATCAGGCTTGCCGCCGGGCGGGCACGCTGCATCTGGGCGGTCCATTCGAGCAGGTCGCCGCGGCCGAGGCGGAGGTGGCCGCGGGCAAGCACCCGCAGGATCCGTATGTGCTCGTGGTTCAGCCCGGGGTCGCCGACCCATCCCGCGCCCCGGCCGGCCAGCAGACCCTGTGGACTTACTGTCACGTGCCGTCCGGTTCCGACGTGGACATGACCGACCGGATCGAGGCGCAGATCGAGCGGTTCGCCCCCGGCTTCCGCGACCTCATCCTGGCCCGGGCGGTCCGCACCGCCGCTGGCGAAGAGGCGCACAACCCGAACTACGTCGGCGGCGACATTGGCGTGGGCCTGCAGAGCCTGCGGCAGACCGTGCTGCGCCCGGTGGCCAGGTGGAACCCGTACCGCACTCCGATCCGCGGCGTGTACCTGTGCTCGTCGGCGACGCCACCGGTTCCCGGCGTGCACGGCCGCTGCGGTGAACTCGCCGCGCTGACCGCCCTGCGGGATATGTTCGGCCTCCGCGAGCCGCCCGACATCAGCCCCGCCCGGCGGCAACCTGCCGTGGCCTCGCGGCCGGCTATTTCGCCGTGCCCCGAATCGACCCGGTGATCGGCTTGCCGGCCGGCTGGCTCGGCGTCGCGTAGTAGGCGACGCAGTGCAGGGCCCGGTCCTTATCCGGCCACGTCGAAGCGTCCGGAACGACATTGGTCCAGGTGTACTGCGACTTCGAATACGCAAGTCCGTCATAAGATGCGAACGCGGAATTGCATCTCGCGTTGGCTTTGGTCTTAATAGTATTATCGCCCGGGTAATTATTGTTCTTCGGCCAGAAATTGATATTCGAGTAGAACACTTCGGCGGTGTGCGACTGACTGCATGGTACGGCCTCGGTAAGCTTGGGCCACGGGGTGTTTTTATTCAGGTCCATATTCGACCCGGTCAGGCAGTCTCCGACCCGGAACTGCGCGAGCTGCAGGGACCCGACGGTCGGCGTTGGCTTCGCGGTGGGCGAGACTCCGCGGGACGGACTTTGGCGCGCAGCCGGGCTGGAGCTCCGCGCCGCCACCGGCGTCTTAGCTGAGCCACCGCCCAGTCCGAGGACCAGGCCGACCACCACGATCAGGAGCACCGCGGCGGCGCCCGCCGGCAGCAGCCACCGCGGCCGCCTGCGCCGCTGGCTAGGTCCTCCGCCGGCGGGCGGCCGGTACCACTGCTCGGATCCTAGAACCGCGCCCTGAGCCGGCGCACCCGGGGAAGGGGTTGGCGGCATGCTGCCCGGCACCCCGCCGGGCTGCTGCTGAGCCGCCCACCACGGGTTGCCTGGCGCCTGGGTCCCCGGACCTCCAGGGGCCATCGGGTCACCCTGGCCGGTCGCATATCCCTGCGGCCCAGGGTATTGCGGCGCCCCGGAGTATCCCTGCGGTCCAGGGTATTGCGGCGCCCCGGAGTATCCCTGCGGTCCAGGGTATTGCGGCGCCCCGGAGTATCCCTGCGGTCCAGGGTATTGCGGCGCCCCGGAGTATCCCTGCGGCGCGGAGTATCCCTGACCTGGGTACCCCTGCTGTCCGGGGTACTCCTGCTGCCCGGAGCCCTGACCCGGATACCCCTGCTGTCCGGGGTACCCCTGCGGCGCGGAGTAACCCTGACCTAGGTACCCCTGCTGCCCGGAGTATCCCTGCTGCCCGGAGTACCCCTGCTGCCCGGGATAGCCTTGCTGGCCCGGATATCCCGGCGGCTCACCAGGTACCGACGATTGTGGCGGCGGCGTCTGCGCCACCGAGGTGCGAGTCGGCTCGACCGGGGGATTGCCGCTGGTCGCCGATTCGGCCTTCTCCGCTGCTGCCGCCGCGGACGGCATCGGCCCAGCGGCCCCGATGGCTCCAGCCGCCACCCCGGCTCCGGCCCCAGGCTCGAACGCGGGGCCGAACGTGCCGGCTATCGACGGCTGGCCCGCGTTCGTGCTCGCGGATGCGGCCCGCTGCCCGGACAAGCTGGTGACCCGGGGCGGAAGCCAGTCGGTCAGGTCGGCGGCCAACGGATATGCGGCGGACAGATCGGCGAGAAACTCGGTGGCCGTGGGCCGGCGCTTGGCGTCCCGCGACAGGCTTCGCCTAATCAGCGGCCTGAGATCATCTGGAACCTGGTCGATGTTCGGCTTGCCGTGAACAACGCGGTACAGCAGCGCGGCGGTGTCACCGACGCCGAAGGGCCCTTCACCCCGGGCGGCGTAGATCAGCACGCCCGCCAGGCTGAAGATGTCGCTGGCCGGCCCGACGGTCAGCCCTTCGGCCTGCTCGGGAGACATGAACCCGGGGGAGCCGATCATGTAGCCGGTACCAGTGAGCGCGGTCGCCTCGGCGGCCGAGGAGATACCGAAATCGATGATCCGCGGGCCGTCCTGGGCCAGCAGGACGTTCGAGGGCTTGAGGTCGCGGTGGATGACGCCCGCCGCGTGGATTGCGCTCAGTCCTTCGGCTAGCCCGGCGGCCAGCGCCAGCACCGAATCGGCTGGCAACGGTCCCTGCTGTTCGACCGCATCCGACAGCGGAGTGCCGGGAACGTAGGCGGTGACCAGCCAGGGAACCGGCCCGTCGATGTCAGCGTCGACGACCTGCGCGGTGAACAAGCCGCCCACTTTGCGCGCGGCCGCCACCTCACGGGCGAACCTGGCCCGGAATCCGGCGTCCTCGGCCAGGTTGGCACGGATCACCTTGACCGCTACCACCCGGCCGCCTGGCGAGCGGGCTAGGTAGACGCGGCCCATTCCGCCGCTACCGAGCCGGCCAAGCAGCACGTACGGTCCGATGCGCTGAGGATCGCCCGCTTGCAGCGCAGCCAACTAGTTAACCCCCGCCCACTGTCGTGCAACCTGCCTGCTTGCACCGGATCGCAATGATTACACATACCACAGATCTGGGTCGCGGTCAGGCCCCCGGATAGGTGATATAGCGGATTTGCCGCTGGCTCGTCACACTAGTGGCGATTACGGACCCGGCACCGGGTCCCGGCCGCGGCGAGCCGGCCGGAGCCGGTGTTCATTTCATCTGATCTCCGGAGCTCGTGAGGATCACGAGTTGCTGGGTCGCCCGGGTCATCGCGACGTAGCGATCCACCGCTCCTTCGATGCCGTCGCCGAACGTCTCTGGGTCGACGAGGACGACCAGGTCGAACTCGAGCCCCTTCGACAGCTCCGGGGTCAGCGACCTGACCCGGGACGTCGCCCGGAATGTCGGATCGCCGATCACGCAGGCGATCCCCTCGGCGTGCGCAGCGAGCCAGCGGCCGAGGATCGAGCCTAGGTCCGAGGCGGATCCGTGGCCGACGGGGACATCGCTGCTGCGCACCGAGACGGGCACGTTGGCGTCCGGGAGCACGGCGCGGATGACCGGCTCCGCTTCCGCCATGACCTCTTCTGGCGTCCGGTAGTTGATGCTCAGGGCAGCCAGGTGGATCCGGTCGAACCCGAGCCGCCCGAGCCGTTCCTGCCACGATTCCGTAAACCCGTGCCTGGCCTGGGCACGGTCCCCGACGATGGTAAAGCTCCGGGACGGGCAGCGGAGCAGCAGCATCTGCCACTGCGCGTCGGTCAGTTCCTGAGCCTCGTCCACGACGATGTGCGCGAACGGGCCGGCGAGCAGGTCCGGGTCGGTCCGCGGCAGCGCGGTCTCATTGATCAGGGCGTCATGGAAGTCCTCGCCGCGCAGCATCGACACCAGGCCGACGCCGTATTCGTCGTCGGCGGCCTCGATGAGGTTGTCGAGGACCATGGCCATCTGCTCGCGTTCGGCAGCGATAGTGGCGTCACGTCGGCGCTTACGTCGTGACACCTGCGGGTCGCCGAGCCGCCGCCGCGCTGCGTCCAGGAGCGGCAGGTCGGCTACCGTCCAGGCCTGGACGTCAGCGCGCTGCAGCTTCTGAACGTCGTCAGGACTGAGCCAGGGTGCGCACATCCGCAGGTAAGCGGGCACTGACCACAGGTCTGCGACGACGTCAGCCGCCTCGAGCAGCGGCCACGCGCGGTTGAGGGCGGTGAGCAGTTCCGCGTTCTGCAGCAGCGGCTTCCGGAGCAGGTCAGCCGGCCCGTCGCCGTCGTGCGAGTCCATCAGGATCGCGAGCAGTTCCTCCAGAATCTGGACGCGCGCCTCGTTGTGCGCAGTACCGGGGTCTAGGGCTTCGAACGCCTGCGTCCAGTCATCGGCGCTCAGCCAGATGTCGGACCAGGGAGTCTGGACCGTCATTCCCTGGGCGGGGGGCTTCTCGTAGAACCGGATGGCCGTCTCGAGCGCGTTCACCAGGTTCGCGGACGACTTCAGGACCGCCACCGCCGGGTCGGTCTCCGTCGTGGCGGAGGCACCTTCGGCGACGAGGTCCCGCAGGGTGCAGGTCTGCACGCCTTCCTCGCCGAGGCTGGGCAGGACGTCGGAAACGTAGGCCAGGAAGGGCGGGTGCGGACCGACGAACAGCACGCCGCCCCGGCGGTGGCCGAGGCGAGGGTCGGAGTACAGCAGGTAAGCGCAGCGGTGCAGGGCGACGACAGTCTTGCCCGTACCGGGACCGCCGTCGACGACGAGAGCGCCACGGGATCCCGCGCGGATGATCGCGTCCTGGTCGGCCGCGATGGTACCGAGCACATCTCGCATCCGGGCCGATCGGTTGGCGCCCAGGCTGGCGACGAAGGCGGACTGGTCGTCGAGCGCGACGGCGTGCCCGTCAAGTCCGTCCGGGGTGAACACCTCGTCCCAGTAGTCGCTGATCCGGCCCCGGGTCCAGCGATACCTGCGGCGGCGGGACAGGCCCATCGGGTTGGCGTGGGTCCCTCCGAAGAACGGTTCCGCCGCGGGGGAACGCCAGTCGATCAGCAGCCGGAGACCCGAGCTGCTGGTGAGGCCAAGCCGCCCGATGTAGATGGGCTCGGGGTTGTCCGCGCGGACCATGTGCCCGAGACAGAGGTCCAATCCGAAGCGACGCAGGGTGCGCAGGCGAGCGGTCAGCCGGTGAACCTCCACGTCCCGGTCCATCGCCTTCTGGCCTATACCGCCGGGCGCTCTGAGTTCGGCGCCGAGGCGGTCGGACAGGTCGGTGATCGACTGCTCGAGGGTCTCCGCGATGGCGGCGAAGTGCCGCTCGTCGCTGGCGATCAGCTTCGGGTCAGCCTTCAGGCCAAGGCGGTCGGGAAGGTCAAATGCGCTGTTCGTCAGGGGGCTCACGGCATCAGGCATTTCACGACTCCCGTTTCCGCCGGTGCGGGCCTCGGCCTGCGATTCTGCCGGACGACCCGGGTCTTGCCGCAAGCCCCCTGGTGCGCTATAAGTTGAAAGTGGAGGGTACCTTGTCTCCTCTCTCATCTTGGGTCTGCGGCGATGACGGGCGAGCGAGGGATCTCTCGCTTTCCGATACTTACGGCGAGGGCGAGCGCAGGCAGCAGGATCGCCGTGGCCGCGACCGTAAAACACGCGGCCAAGGGGAGCCGGCTGATCAGCAGGCCGATTCCTGCGATCCCCGCAGAGTTGCCCAGGTTGTAGGCCGTATTGACCCAGGCGCCCGTTTCGGCGCGGGCACCTGGTGCGGCGGCCTCGTCGGCGATCAGGTACACCGAGGTCAGTGTCGGTGCGACGAACAGGCCCGTCGCGCCCACGACGGCCACGAGGACGTAGATGTCAGGCGCCTGTCCGGCCACGATCATGAGCAGGCTCATGGCCAGCGTGAGGAACAGCAGTCGCACCTGGAGTGAGACCTTCCAGCGGAAGCCGCCATAAAGCAGGCCGCCCACGGCGCTGCTGACCGCTAGCGCTGCCTCCACCCACGCGACCGAAGCGATGTGATGGTGCTGTCCGGCGAACGCGACGGCGATCAGGCCCAGCGCTCCCAGGCCCGCGCCCAGCCCGGCCGAGATCACAACTGAATGGCGGTACCACGTCGTGACCCGCGGCGCCGACGCCGGACCGGCAGCGAGCGAAGTACTACCTGTGTGACCGCTGGCCTTACCGGGAGCAGCCCGGTTTCGCGCCACCGGGGACGATACGAGGGCCAGGGCGCCGGTCAGTATGAGTCCGGCGCTGATGGCCACACCCAGTGCGGGGTTGGCGTTAGCAGCGAACAGCCCCGCCAGCAGGGGGCCGATGGTGTAGAGAAGTTCTTCGGCCACGGTGTCCACCGCATAGGCACGCGGCAGGTCGGTGTCAGGGACCAGCACTCCCCACAAGGTGCGCATGAGCGAACCGAGCGGCGGTGAGCAAGCTCCGCAGGCTGCCCCCGTCAGCCACAACAGGCTCCGCGGAGCGCCGGGCTGCCAGGTCATGACAGCCAGCGCTCCGAGCATCCCCGCGTAGAGGATCGCCATCGGCGGCAGGGTTTTACGCGGTCCGTGCCGGTCGATTAGCCGGGCCCGAAAGGGAGACAGCAGGGCACCGGTCAGCCCGAACAAGGCGATGACCCCCCCGGCCACCGCATAAGAGCCGGTAACCCGGTTTACGGCCAAGACAAGCGACAGGAAAACGATGCCGTAAGACAATCTGCCCACCATCGCCGCGCCGAATGTGCGGGCTGCGTGCGGGGGAGAAAAGACAACGGCGTACGACACCAGGTATGAGCGCAAGGGTATTGGAGCTTCCTCGAAGGAGGCGGCGCTCTACAAGCGCCGCGAATACGCAGGGACGCCAAAGGGCCGCGGCTGTCAGCAGGCGCGGCCTGGCGTCCTACGCACGAGGAAAAGACATGCTTCGCACCCTACACCGATGAATGGGCAGGCGCTATCCGCCTTACCATCGAGGTAACGATGCAGACCGGTTAAGGCTGAAGGACCACCTTTATGCAGCCATCGGCCTTATCCCGGAACATGTCGTACCCGCGCGGCGCTTGCTCCAGCGGCAGGTGATGGGTAGCGAAGCCGACCACGCCCAGCGGGTCGCTGGTGTCGCTGACCATCGGCATCAGGTCGTCGATCCACCGCTTGACGTGGGCCTGGCCCATCCGCAGCTGGACCCCGCGGTCGAAGATCTCCATCATCGGCATGGGGTCGACCTCGCCGCCGTAGACACCGCTGATGGAGACGGTGCCTCCACGACGCACCGCCTTGACCGCGGTGTGCAGCGCGTCCAGCCGGTCGACTGCGCCTTTATCCGAGATCTTCTGCGCCAGGCTGTCTGGCAGCAGGCCGGTGGCCTTCTGGGCGAGCTCGGCTACCTTATTACCTCTGGCTTCCTCGTGGCCGTGCGCTTCCATGCCGACCGCGTCGATGACGGCGTCCGGGCCGCGCCCGTCCACCATGTCGATCAGCGCGTTCGCGGTGTCTTTCACCTCATGGAGGTCCAGCACCTCGATTCCGAAGCGGGCCGCGGCGGCTCGCCGCTCGGGCACCGGGTCGACCCCGATGACCCGCTCCACGCCTAGGTGCTTGGCGATGCGGGCGCAGAACTGGCCGATCGGTCCGAGACCGAGCACGGCCAGCGTCCCGCCCTTCGGCGTGTCGGCGTAGACGACCGCCTGATAGGCGGTGGGCAGCACGTCGGACAGGAACAGGAATTGCTCATCCGGCGTACCTTCCGGGATCTTGATCGGGCCGAAGTGCGCCTGCGGCACGCGCAGGTACTGCGCCTGGCTGCCTGGCACCGAGCCGTACAGCGCCGTGTAGCCGAAAAGCGCCGCGCCCTTGCCCTGGTCACGGACCTGAGTCGTCTCGCACTGGGCGAACAGGCCGCGGCTGCACATCCAGCACAGCCCGCAGGAGATGTTGAACGGGATGACGACGCGATCACCGACCGCCAGATTGGTGATGCCTGGCCCGGCCTCTTCCACCACGCCCATCGCCTCGTGACCGAGCACGTCGCCCGGCGTGAGGAACGGCCCGAGCACTCCGTACAGGTGCAGGTCAGAGCCGCAGATCGCGGTCGAGGTAACCCGGATAATCGCGTCGTTGGGCTCTTGGATCCGCGGATCGGGTACCTCGGTGACCTGGACATCCAGGTTCCCTTGCCAGGTCAGTGCCCTCATAAATCGCTCCTAACGAGTTCGGCGCCGGTTGCGCCTGAACCGGCGCTCTGCCCAGGCAGGCCAGTAATCCACCGGCCCGCGGGAGAAATCTGCGATCAGGCCGCGAGTGGTTTCCGGACCCGGCTCAGGGGAAGCGGGCCGTTAAACCATCACAGCAGAGCCAGGACACGGAAGGACATCGATGAAAGCACCGGTCTCGCGGGTCATCGCTCCGCTCCTCACGGCGGGTGCCGTCATGGCGGTCGCGCGGCGCGCGGGCCGCCGCGACCGCGACGATCTCCGCGGTGAGGTGGCGGTAGTCACCGGCGCATCCCGCGGCCTGGGCCTGCTGCTGGCTCGCGAGTTGGCCGGGCACGGCTGCCCCCTGGTCATCTGCGCGCGAGACGGAGCCGAGCTGGAGCGCGCGGCCACCGAGCTGCGCGCCCACGGCGCCGAGGTCACCACCGTCGTCTGCGATGTCGCCGACGAGGCGTCGCCGCAGCTCCTCGTGGACACCGCGATCGAGCGTTACGGCCGGCTCGACATCGTGCTCAGCAATGCGGGGATCATCCAGGTCGGCCCGGTGAGCGCGGCGCAGCCCGCCGACTACGAGACGGCGCTAGCCACGATGGCGCTCGCGCCCGCCCGGCTGGCGCTCGCCGCCCTGCCGGTGATGCGCGGGCAAGGTCACGGTCGGATCGTTACGATTACCTCGATCGGCGGCAAGATCAGCGTCCCGCACCTGCTGCCGTACAGCATGGCCAAGTTCGCCGCCGTGGGGTTCTCCGAAGGCCTGCGGGCCGAGCTAGGCCGCGGTCCGGTGACGGTCACCACCGTGGTGCCCGGCCTGATGCGCACCGGTTCTCACCTTCAAGCTCGCTTCACCGGCCAGGCGGACAAGGAGTTCACCTGGTTCAGTCTGGGTGCCAGCCTGCCGCTGATCTCGATGGACGCGGAGCGAGCCGCCCGCCAGATCGTGGCGGCGGTCCGGGCGGGCCGGGCTGAGGTCATCTTGACACCGGTCGGCCAGGTCGTTTCCCGCGTCGCCGGGATCGTGCCCGAGCTGACTAGCGAAGTCCTGCACCTAGTGCAACAGCTGGCGCTGCCGGGGCCGGCCTCGCGCGGCCCCGGAGAACCTGCCCCCGGGCATGACCTGAATCCGGCTATGGGCCAGCGGGCCTTCGACCGGCTGACCACCCTGGGCCGGGCCGCGGCGAGGCGCTTCAACGAGCTTCCGCCGGGCCGCCATCGAGCTGGCCCGGCCGCCACGAAGGCGACCGGGCCAGCAGGCAATACCGGGTCAGCGCATACCACTGAGTCCTAGTTCTTGCGGACCCAGGTCGCGCTGAAGTTCTCGCCGCCGGTCAGCGCGGAGACGTTGTCCTCGGTGCGTCCCGAGCTGTCGACCATGGTGATTTCGGTCAGGCCGCCGGCGTTACCGATGGCGCTGCCGTTAGCCAGGGAGTTGGTGAGGTTGATCGTGCCGAAGTTGGTCAGCGGAAGGATGCCGCCGCTGTTGGTGCAGCACGGCGCCTCGACGATGACCTCGGCCGAGGAACGGGCCGCACCGGCCAGGCTCGCCGTGGTGGTGTGGCTCCAGCCCTGGGTGGTGTCGGCGATATACAGGGCGAACTTGTTGCTGCCCTCGTACGTCACCGAAGCGTTGAAGTGGTCACCGGACCTGACCGTGTTGGAGTAGTTCTCCGAGGCGCCCGGGTACATCTCGTACCAGGCGTAGTACTCCGCGGTCCTCCCGACGCAGTCGACCTCGCTGCCGGTCTGCTCGACCGTGCTGCTGGTGTAGCCGTCCAGGCCGACCCAGAAGGCGGCGTACTGATCGCCAGATGTGCAGGTGCCCTTGGGTTGCGTCCAGCTGGCCGAAACGCTCGTGTAGGTGCCGGTTGTCGCCGCGTAGCCAGACCAGTTAGTGCTCGTGGTCGAGGCCCGGCTGATGCCGTGCGGCTGTGAGCTGGCGCCGCCAGCCAGGTGAATGAGGCCGCCGGGATTGACACTTCCCGCGGGTGTCGCCGCCGACGCGCTAGTCGCGGTGACGGCCATTCCGGCTGTCAGCGCCAGCATGGCCAGCAGAATGCTCCATCGACGTAGCATTCAAGCTCCTTGCTTCTCGAATGCCAGCCCGATTAAGGCAGGTCTTGCCGATTTTACAGAGGTTTGCTCTATTTGTCGGGCTAGCTGTGGGTTGCGGAGACTCGACTCTCGGTGAGCGTAACTCACCAAATCGATCATGAAAAAAGCTGGAAGCAACATTTCGTGACTAGATCGTGACGCATCCTGTTACTTGCGGACCACGTAGATGAGCTCGCCGGGGATCTCCGCCTGGTCGACCTGCCACGCTTCCTGCCGGGCCCGGGCCTCGAACGCGGCTGAGTAGGTCTGGAACATGCCTTTCGACCGCTGCCCCAGCGACCTAGTGGGGAACGTCACCACGACGAAAGGCGAGTTCACCGCCCCGATGAGGTCCCACCCGGCCCCCGGCCGCTGCCGCTCCAGGCAGGGCACCGTCTTGAGCAGCAAGGTGAGGTCTACGCGTTCGCTGACCGGCTGGTCGACTAGGTCCAGCACCTCGGTCCGGTGCGGCACGGCGAGGGCCGTCAGGGCCTCCGCGAGAAAACCTACCTGGCGGATGTCGATATCAGAGGGAAGGTAGGTGGTCGCTCCGGGCAAGCCCATCCAGGGCACGGCCAGCGGGTTGAGCCCGCAGGCAAGATCGCGGACGGCGGCCGGCGGCGGGACCCGGCTGAAGATCGCCCGGTAGAAGTCGCTCAGGTACGGCAGGCGTTCCCGGGTGGAGGCGTGCACCGTCATGGCGGTACGCAGCGCCGCCAGCAGCTGGTCCCGGTCGTCGGCGTCCACCGCCGCGCGCAGCTTGCGAAGCAAGACGCCGTAGTTCGGCGGATTGCCCGGCAGGTAAGCCCCGTAGATCTCGTGCAGGCTGCGCTTGGCCCGCTTGACCGCATCCGCGGTGTCCCCGTTCGCTGCCCCGAGACCCTTGGCGGCGGCCCGGCGGAGGGTACCGGGGGCCACCGACCCGTAACGCCGGCTCCGGGCCAGCTCGGCCTCGATCGCACGCAGCGGATCACCCGATGCCTCAGCGGAATCCATCAGCTACCTTGTCTGTGCGAAGGGTGCTACGACGAGGGTGACCTCGGCCCGCGTCAACAGTAGCGCCAGCGCCCGGGCCGCCGCCTGCGACGAGCCATCTCCCGGCGGCAGCCGACTATGCTCAAGACATGCCTGATTCCAGTGACTCTAGCCTCACGATACTTGGCTCGAGCATCAGGGAACCGGTCGATCACGTGGAGTCCTTCCCAGCTCCCGCCGGGCTCGCGAAGGTGAGATTCTCCACGGACGAGGTGACGTCACTGTGCCCGGTCACGGGGCAGCCCGATATCTCCAGCGTGAGCATCGAGTACGAGCCGGATCAGCGGTGTATCGAGTCCAAGTCACTGAAGTTCTACTTGTGGTCGTTCCGTAACCGCCCGGTGTTCGCCGAGGGGCTGGCGGCTGAGATCGCGGCCGAGGTGCAGCAGTCCGCCCAGCCGCGCTCGGTACGGGTGGTCGTGACGCAACGCCCACGGGGCGGCATCGTCATCGAGGCCACTGCCGGGCCGCCGGGTCCTGCATGAGCCGGGACCGGCGGCAGTCTGTAGTTACCCCGGCTCGCGCCCTTCCCGGCGAGTCCACGCCAACCCGGCTCACTACCCGCTGGAAGAGCCTGCGGTTGCCGGTATTCGTGCCCGACGCGACCCGGGCCGCCATCCGCAGCGTGCCCACCAGCATGCTGCGTGGCGCCGGGGTCGAGGCCGTCATCGTCAGTACCGCCCACCTGGCCACCCAGCCGGGAACCTCGGTGGTGTCAGCTCTCGGCGGCCTCCGTGCCCTGATGGGATGGGATGGGCCGGTCCTTTCCGACTCCGGCGGCTTCCAGGTGTTCTCCCTCATGACCAGTGGCCGGGGCCTGGCCACGGTCTCCGACGCCGGGCTGTCGTACCGCTTTTCGCCCAAGCACCGCTACCGCCAGCTCACGCCCAAGAGCTGCATCGAGACGCAGTTGCGCCTGGGCTCTGACATCATGTACTGCCTGGATTACTGTACGCATCCGAATGCCGCCGCGGCCGAGCAAGACCGCAGCGTTGAGCTGACGGTGCGGTGGGCGGCTGAGTGCCGCTCGGTCTTCGACCGGCTGGTCGCCGATGTCCCGCCGCCAGAACGCCCACTGCTTTTCGCGGTCATCCAGGGGGGCGCAGATCCCGCCCGGCGCGCACGCTGCGCGCAAGCGCTGGCGGACATCGGATTTGACGGGTACGGATTCGGCGGCTACCCGATTGTGGATGGCCGGCTTGTCGAGGAGGTAGCCCAGGTCGCTGAGCTGGCACCGCCCGGCGCCATACTTCACGGGCTGGGCATCGGGACGCCGGAGAACCTGGTCAGCGCGTGGCGGGCCGGCTACGTGATTTTCGACTGCACCCTGCCCACCCGCAATGCCCGCCGGGGTGTCGTCTACACCGGGCTAAACATCGATGCGGCCGAGCGGCCGGGCCTCTACCGGGTGGCCCGGATGGGCGACGAGCGCTGGTCACGTCAGCGAACCCCGGTCGACCCGGACTGTGACTGCGAGATGTGCCGCCTTCCGGCCGGTTACATCGCTCACCTGTTCCGGCTGGAGGAGCCGCTGGCGGGGACCCTTGCGTCCGTCCACAACCTGCGGTTCTACAGTCGCCTGACCGACGCGTTGCGAGCCCGGCGGGATGGGGCGGAAGACCAGGCCGAGGTAATGGCGTGAGCGGTAAGGCCCGGCCTGCCATCGTCGAGGCGAGGGTGGGCGCGATGATCGAGCGCCTGAGCTCCGCGCCGAAATACCGGGACATCCACATCGACACCATCACCGACGTCGTCGGGCATGAACTGCCTTATGCCGTCAGCGATGCCGACCTGGAGCGCCGGACCCGGCTCAAGCTGCACCGGGTCATGGCCGGTTATTTGCTCAGCGTCCGGGCGTCGCGGGTCCTGCGCGGGCTGGACGAAGCAGTCGCCAGCGGCCCCGATGCGCTTCGCGGTTGGTGCACGGTCGCACTGTCACGCCACGCCTCTACGGCGGAACGGCTGCCCGATCTGGATCGCCTCTATCCGGCCATCCTCGGGCTGACCGGCCCAGCCCGGAGCATCGCCGACCTGGCCTGCGCCCTGAACCCGTTCACCCTCCCATGGCTGCGCACGATCACCTCGGCGTCCTACACGGGTTATGACCTGAACTTGGCCTACGTAAAGCTGGGCGCGAGCTTCCTGGCGCTAGCGGACCCCGGAAGCACGGTGCGGCACCAGGACATCCTGGTCAGCCCCGAGCGGATCGATACCGACGTGGCTCTGCTGCTCAAGACCTACCACTGCATGGAGAACAGGCGGCCGGGCGCGGCGCTACGCCTGGTGGAGGAGCTCCCCGCTGCCTGCGTCGTCGTGTCCTTCCCGACCCGCACGATGAGCGGACGGGCGGCGACTTTTACCCGGGCTCACACCGAGCGGCTCTGCGAGCTGGCGAAGCGGCACGGCTGGGAAATACGCCGGGCCAGCTTGGCTGCGGAAGAGATATTCGCGGTGGTCAAAGAGGACCATCACCCACCACGAGCTGGACGCGCCGCGGCGCCCTGACCGCGGCGGGTCAGTCGCGGCGAGCCGCGTCCGCGGCCGGGGCCTCACCACGGTAGACGCATCCGCAGGTACAGGTTTCCCGCACGGCCACGGCGGACAGGGGCAAGGTGGCCGCCAGCCGGTCCCAGATCCAGCAGGCCAGTACCTCACTGGTCGGGTTCTCCAGGCCCGCGATCTCGTTCAGGTAGTGATGATCGAGCTTGTCGCGGACCGGCTCGAACGCGCTGCTCAGGTCGCCGAAGTCCATCACCCACCCGGTGTCGGCGTCGACCTGACCACGGACATGAACCGACACCCGGTAAGAGTGCCCGTGCAGGCGTGCGCACTTGTGACCCTCGGGCACGTTCGGGAGCCGGTGGGCGGCCTCGAAGGTGAAGTCCCGGAAGATTTCCATCATGCGATCCCGAGGTACTTGTGGGTCTGCACGCTCAGCCGCCACTGCGGGTGAGCCAGGCAGTACTCGATGGCAGCGCTGGTATTGTGCACCCGCTCGGGCCCGTCCATCGGCTGCAGCAGGAACCGGTCGAAGTCCAGGAGCTCGAATCCCTCTGGCGGCGCATCCGGCTGCGGGAACACGAGCTTCAGCTCGTCTCCGGAACGGACGGCCAGCTCCGCGCCGGCCTTGGGACTCACGCACACCCAGTCCACCCCCGGTGGTACCGGCCGGGTCCCGTTTGTCTCGATACCCACCTCGAAGCCCTCACCGTGCATGGCCGCGACCGCCTGCGCGTCGAGTTGGAGCAGCGGCTCGCCGCCGGTGCAGACCACATAGGGGCGGGCCCGCGGGTGGAATTCGCCGCGCCAGGCCTTCGATACCGCAGCCGCGAGGTCCGCCGCGGAGGAAAAACGACCCCCCCCGGGACCGTCGGTACCGACGAAGTCGGTGTCACAGAACTGGCAGATAGCACGGTGGCGGTCACGCTCCCGGCCGGTCCACAAGTTACACAACGCGAAGCGGCAGAACACGGCGGGTCGGCCCGCCTGCCCGCCCTCACCCTGCAGCGTGTAATAGATTTCCTTGACCCGGTACATGACCTGTCAGCCGAAATCTGCCATCAGCGCCGGATCGGTGAGTCCCAGTTCGGCGAAGCCCCGCTGCCTCAGCAGGCAGGCGTCGCAGGTGCCGCACGGACGGGAGCCCGTCGGCTCGTAGCAGCTGTGGGTGAGCCCGTAGTCAACGCCAAGCTCCTGGCCACGGCGGATAGTTTGTGCCTTGGTCAGCTGGATCAGCGGCGTGTGGATCTTCAGCTGGCCTCCCTGGACGCCTGCCTTGGTGGCCAGGTTCGCCATCTGCTGGTACGCCGCGATATATTCCGGCCGGCAGTCGGGGTAGCCGCTGTAGTCCAGCGCATTGACCCCGATGAAGACATCGGACGAGCCCAGCGTCTCAGCCCAGGCCAGCGCGAAGGACAGGAAAATCGTGTTGCGGGCAGGCACGTAGGTAACAGGGATCTCGCTGCCCAGCTGATCGACGCTGTCATGATGCGGTACCGCCAGCGAGCCGTCCGTCAGGGCCGAGCCGCCGAACGCGCGCAGGTCGATCTGCAGCACCACGTGCCGGGCGGCGCCCAGCGCCTTCGCTACCCGCTCGGCCGCCTCCAGTTCCACCGTGTGCCGCTGGCCGTACCGGAAGCTGAGGGCGTAGGCGTCGAACCCCTCCTGAAGCGCGATGGCGAGCACCGTCGCCGAGTCGAGGCCTCCGCTGAGCAGGACCACGGCGGGCGGCCTTGTCAGCATCCGGTTCTCACTCCCTCGGGTTAACGACTCCCTGTGCGGCGCTATCGAGTATATCGGGATGGTCACGGGTGCTTGCCCCGCGCCGCAGCGGCCGCCGTCAGGCCGCTGGTACCATCCTGCAGGCGCCATGCGCGGCCGCCGACCCGCCGTGGCGACGTACATTGAAACCCGGGTGCCGGGGGCGGCGCGGAATCAAGCTGACTCGCGCGATCCGGCCGGTGGAGAGGCGTGGTGGAATTCATGGCCAAGGCCGCCGTTCCGGATCCGGGCACGCTGTTCGTGGTGCCGACTCCTATCGGCAACCTTCGCGACATCACGCTGCGTGCCATCGATGTGCTTCGCAGCGCGGAAGTGGTCGCCGCCGAGGACACGCGGAAGGCGCGTGCCCTGCTCCGGGCGCTAGATATCAAGGCGAATCTGGTCAGCTACTACGACTTCAACGAGAACTCGCGCAGCCTTCAGCTCGTGCGCATGCTCGCGACGGGCAAGGACGTCGCCCTTATCGCCGATGCGGGGACCCCCCTGGTGAACGACCCCGGTTACCGCGTGGTGACCGCCGCCATCGCCGCCGGCGTCCGGGTGTGTCCGCTACCGGGCCCCTCCGCGCCACTCACCGCGCTGGTCGGCTCGGGACTGCCGGTCCAGCGGTTCGAGTATGCCGGTTTCCTGCCCCGCAAGCCGGCCGCGCGCCGGGCCGCGGCCGCTGAGCTGGCTGACGTGCCCGCGACGCTGATCTTCTTCGAGGCGCCGCACCGGCTCCGGGAGACCCTCGCCGACTTGCGCGACGTGCTGGGGGACCGGAACGCCGCGCTGGCCTGCAACCTGACCAAGGCCAACGAGGAGTATGTGCGCGGGCCACTGTCGCAAATCGCCGGGGAATTCGAAGCCGGGCGTGAGGTTGGCGGCGAATATACGCTCCTGGTGGCGGGCGCTCAGCAGCGGGACACGTCGGCAAGTGAGGCCCTCGCCGATCGGATCGCCCAGGCGCTGTTCGCCCACGGGGTGGTGCCGCATACCGTGCGGGACGTGGTGAGGCAGGTCAGCGGCCTGCCCCGCAACCGGGTGTACGAGCGGGTGGAGATGGCGCAACGCGCGGCCCGGGCGCCGGATGCTGCGGGTGCCGGGCCGCCGACCGAGATGCTCGCCGCACCGGAGCCGGACGAAGGGTAGACCTGGGGTAGGAGTAGCCCGGCCGGCCTGCACACGA
>JALYVS010000356.1 GCA_030853115.1 Actinomycetota bacterium | reverse complement strand
GCTGGTCGGCTGCGTCGCGGGCGCGGGCCTCGGCCTGGGCCCGGGCGCTGTCGATGGCCTCGGCGGCGGTGTCGGCTTGTTCCCGCATCTGGATCGCGGCGGCCGCGCGGCGCTCGGCTTCGGCGCGGGCGGCTTCGGCGGCGGTGGCGCGCTGTTCGGCGGCGGTGCGGGCCGCTTCGATCTCGGCTTCGGCGGAGGTGGGGTCGGTCATCGTGGTGACGGTGTCGGCCAGCCGCGTGCCCAGCCCGGTGAGCCGGTCGCCCAGGGCGCGCATCTCGCGGAGCAGCTCGGCTCCGGTGACCCGGGCCATGGTGACGTGCTGGTCGGTGTCCGGTGCGGCGGGGGCCTCCTGGCCGGCGGTCTCTGCGGTGAGCCGGCGCCGTTCCCGCCAGGCGTTGACTGCGTTATGCGCCGGGTCGGCGCAGAATCCCGGCGGCCGGCCGGGCCCGTCGCCTGATGGCTCGGGCAGGTTCTCGCATCCGGGGTACTTGCAGGTCACGGTGCCGGTTTGCTCGGTCGTCATCGCCCCTCCAGGGCTGGTGGGATGTCCTGGACTCGACTCTATATCAATTAATTAATTACGTCAAATTAGTATGTAATTAATTAATTTAATGAAATTAACGGTCTCCGGACCGGTGTGACGATCGTGATGACCAGCCAGCGAATGTCAGTTCGCAGTTGACCTGTCGGTTCCTCACGTAAGGCCTCGGTGAACGTGTCGGTTTTCTCATCTGATCTGTCGTTGACCTGGTCCGGGTCCCAGGCCAACGACTACCTGACCCCGGAAACCGACACATCAAGTGAGAAGGCCGCCTCGGCGTCGGTCTGTCCGCACATGTGTCGGAGCGCAGGTCAGGAACGTGCCGGAGTTCGACGCCGAGTGGGCGGCGTTCCCGCCGCTGGGCCGGGTCGCGTTCGCCGGCTCAACGACGACCTGATCACCAGCAGGTGGGACGACCTGCTGCGCGTCGGTCAAGGGCGGCCACGCCACCGCCGCCCTGGTGGTCGGCAAGCTGTGCTCATCCCGCCGCCTTCTTCTTGGGGAGCATCACGCCTGGGGGCGGCGTGTCTGTCCAGGGGAATGCGGGTGGGAATGACCAGTCCCGGGGGTTGCGGAAGTCGACCGTGCCGCCGGAGAACCTGGCGTGGGAGAAGTCGACCTGGCCGCCGGAGAACACGGCGCTGGGGGCGGGAAAGCCAAAGGATCCGCTGGCGGCGAAGGCGACCCGGCCGCCGGAGAACACGGCGCGGAAGAAGTCGACCCGGCCGCCGGAGAACACGGCGTGGGAGAAGTAGACCGTGCCGCCGGAGAACCTGGCGTGGGAGAAGTCGACCCGGCCGCCGGAGAACCTGGCGTGGGAGAAGTAGACCGTGCCGCCGGAGAACCTGGCGTGGGAGAAGTCGACCGTGCCGCCGGAGAACACGGCGTCGCTGAAGTCGACCGTGCCGCCGGAGAACACGGCGTCGCTGAAGTCACCGCCGTCAAAGACGGCGCCCGTGAAATCGAAGTTCAAGCCCTGCCAGGACACCGCCGCATCGTCTTTGAGGTGCGCGGTGAGGACCCGGATGACGGTGTGGCGGACTTCACGGCTGGCCCGGAAGGAAAGCCGCTCCGGCTCGGGAGCATCCTGGCCCGGATCGGGCCCGTATGGCATGCGCAAATAGCCGCACAGCACCTCGACGCAGGTCTGCCGGTTCTCGGGCCAGTCATCAGCCAGGTCCGCCATGGCATACACCCCGGCCAGCCGGACCGTAGGCGGCTTATCATCGCCCAGTTGCCCGGCCGCCGTGGCGAACCGTTCATTCAGGGTCCGGGTGCGCTGCTCGGCTAGCGTTCTGTCCAGCTGCTCATGCTGCTCCGCGAATGACTTTTGGGTGTCTCGGCTCGTTGCGCGGTGGCCGAAGTACTGCGCAGCCAGCGTGCCGATCAGGGTGAGGAAGCTGACGCTGGCTGCGATGATCGCCGCGGTGACCTCAGGGCTCATGAGCGGAACCTAGTACAGCTTGCCTGCTTGCCATGGGATGCACCTTCAAGCTGGCCATGGCCAGTCCCGGATCTCTCGTGTTCTGTCGTGGCCAGAACGGTACTCAGCGCGCCGCAGGTGCGCTCTCGGCGGCGAGGTGGCGATAGACCGAGGCGCGGCTGACACCGAGTGCCTTAGCGATCCGAGTCGGGTTCTCGCCACGGTCACGGCGTGCCTTAGCGGCAGCGAGCTTATCGGCGTCCATCACGGTCGGCCTGCCGCCGACGTTTCCCTGCGCCCTCGCCGCGGCCAGCCCGGCCATGGTGCGCTCGTGGTTAATGTCCCGCTCGAGTTCGCTGAACGCCGCCATCATCGTGAAGAAGAACTTCCCCTCGCCGGCCGGCGAGTAGGTGCCGGACAGCTTGCCGGTGAGGATCCGGACGCCGATCCCCCTCTCGTGGAGGTCATCGCAGATCGTCAGCACGTTCTTGACCGATCGGCCGAGCCGGTCGAGCTTCCACACGACGAGCGTGTCGCCGGTCCGCAGGTAGTCAAGTGCGGCCACCAGGCCGGCGCGCTCGGCGGTGGCCTTGCGTCCGCTGATCTTCTCGGTGAAGACGCGCCCGCACCCGGCCGCCGCTAGTGCGTCCTGCTGCAGCTGGGCGTCCTGGGCGTCCGTGGAGACGCGAGCGAGGCCGATGAGGTTGCGCTCGCCGGCCGGCAGATCGGTCACAGTGAAAACGGGAGCGGTGAGTGCGGTATGTGCCATGCCTTAAGTGTCTCAGAACAGTCTCACAACAACCAATGTTTTCGAGAAGTTTTTAGACGGGTTGTGAGACGCGGAAACGCCAGTGAGACGGCCTTCCGCCGAGGCGTCTCACAAACGTTCGTTTACGGACTCCCCTGAAGATCAAACCCCGACAGGGAACACCTAATAACGGGTCCGGACGCCCTCGCGCAGCCAAACCCGGCTGGATGATACGGCGAGCTCTAATTCTGCGAGCAGCCGCCGGTTCACCGCCTCTAGCTGGCGGACATTTCCCCAGGTATAGGAGCGGCAGGTGCGAGCCCAGCGTGGACGGCGCGCGGATCCGCCGGACAGCACGTCCATGGCCCCCGTGCCGGAGGCTGTCCGCCCGGCCGGTCATCCCGGCGCCCAGGCACGGAACCTTCAGCCGGGTGTTGACCCCCGCACGGGCCGCCGGGCCGGACCAGCTCGCGACCAGCTCGGTCAGCCTGGCCCGCTGCGCCAGCGCCATGACCGGGACCGGCCCGGCCCGGAAGATACGCGTTTTCTCAAAGCATGCAACAATCGCACTTGCAAGGTGTCTTCCTGAACCAGGCGACAGAAGCTTAGACATTTCTATCGGCCCAGTTCAGAGGGCACCTTTCGCATTGACACGACCAGAACATCCCTATCTACTCGGTGGATCGAGGCTGAATGCTTACCGGTCCGACCCCATCCCGTTGACCAGTGATAACACCCTGACGCTGCTGAATATCTAAGGGTACCTTAATGGTGCCATCGGGTCTGGCCAAGTGCGGCGATGGTGCAACGTAAGAAATTCGGGCTCTTGCCTGATACGACTAGTTATGTTTTTATATGAGTGACTAGGAGACCGCTGGGACGAGGCAACGTCCCAGCGGCCAGAGCCCTCACGTATAGACTGAAGGAGCGTCGTGAGAACCGTCATAACTGTACTACGTCAGCGATCTCGCCTGCTAGTTAGCACTGGGGGAGTTCTTTTGGGAGCGCTGCTCGTCAGCGTTCCGCTAGCCAGCTCCGCCGCGCCGACCGCAAGCGCTCCGGCCCGGCAGGTTAGCCACGTCGTTAATGCGCGTACCGCTAGTCTCGACATTAGCGCACGCACCGCTCGTACCGACGCGCTGGCTATTCCAAACCTCGGGTGCCCGTCCACCAGGGTATATTCGGACTCGACCACGGTGACGCTCGGCAATGGGTACAACGAACTCGCCAACCGCACCGGAGCATGCCAGGCGGCGAACGTCTACAACTACCACACCGGTGGTTCGTGGGGGGTTGAAAACTATACCCATGGTCAGCTGATCTGCAATACCGGGGTCGGCAAGGAAACGAACGTCTGGTACCAGGATTCGGCCTCGCCGCATGACTGGTCCTGGGCGGGCGGCACTAATAAGCCGGACTGGACGGGGTCCTGTTAGTAAGTATGTATATGGCCGCGCGTATCAGAGTTTAGCAGCGAGCAGGCCGGGATCCCCATTCACGGGCTCCCGGCCTGCTCATGCCTCTACCATGCGATCTCCTCCAAGGGCTAGATCCCAGCATGGCTGCGGGATGACTCCGTAAAAGCGAGATGTGTCAGACGTTGAGCGTGAGCGGCAACCTTGTTTGTGCGTACCAAATCAACGTTGGATGCGTGATATGGTCGCTCGACAAGCCTGGTTCGGCGACCGGGGTGTCAGTATTGCGATCGGGGAGCCCTAACGCTCATGGCTCGGGCTCCGCGCGAGCGGCCTGTTGGCGCCAAACGGTGATCACAGCCTAAGTATGCGCAGATCCCTGGTGCGATCGCAGGTCATTAAGGGTTGATCGATGTCACTGATAACGGCTGCTGCCGGGCGGGCAATGAGCTGCCTTCAGGGCAGCGAATCGGGCAGCGACTGCGGTACTGCATGCTGGGCAGGGTAGCCATCTCGCGGTCCGCCTCCGCCAGCCCACCCCAGCTTGGTCTGCCTGCTTCGCCGCACTCGGGGTGGCTGAGAGCGGGCCGGGCTCTTAGCGGTCGCCCGTGGCTGTCCGATGGCTGGTGGCTAGTGGCGGTCGCCGTCGCGTTCACCGCGGCCGAGCTGGCGTTCGTGCCGCGGCGGATGGGTCTGAGCTGGGACGAGGTGGTCTACGCCAGCCAGGTGAGCGCCCACGGTCCCGCGTCCTACTTCGACTCGGCTCGGGCCCGCGGGACGTCGCTGCTGGTTGCTCCGGTCACGCTTGTGACCTCGTCGTTCACAGCGCTGCGCGTGTACATGTCGTGCGTGGCCGGCGCGGGCCTGCTGGCCGCCCTGTGGGCCTGGCGACGGCTGCGGCCGGGGTGGCAGCTGGCACTGGCCGGGGTGCTGTTCGGCGGCCTGTGGGTCACGCAGTACTACGGGCCGGAGGTCATGCCTGATCTGTGGTCAGGGCTGAGCGTGCTGGCGGCGGTGGGCTGTTTCTTGTCCTTCGCCACCGGCCGGGGCGGCCGGGGTGCCCTGGCCGGGCTGGCGACGGCCGTCGCGTGTGCGGCGTTGTTCCGGCCCGGTGACGCCATGTATCTCCTAGCGCCGTTGTTCGTGGCCGTGCTTGCCATCAAGGCCTGGCGCCGCTGGGAACTCATGGCTGCGGCCCTGTCCGGGCTAGTTGCGGGCTCAGCCGAGTGGGTCATCGAAGCGAACGAGCGATTCGGTGGGGTGAGGTCACGGCTCCATCTGGCAGGCATCGAGCAGGGCGGGTTTGGCGTGCACTTCGCGCTGGGCGCGCAATGGCGGGCATTGAACGGTCCCACGCTCTGCCGCCCCTGCACGATCGCGGTGACCGATCCGGGGCCTGGCCTGTGGTGGCTTGCCCTCCCGCTGCTCGTCGTGGCCGGTGTGTTGGCGGCGCGGGTGGCTGGGCGGCTCGGGTCGGCGCTGCTGCCCGCCGTGTGCGCGCTCTGCCTGGCGGCGCAGTACTTCTTCATGATCAACTACGCCGCGCCCCGCTTCCTGCTCCCGGCGTACGCGCTGTTGGCCATGCCGGTCTCGGATGGGTTCGCCTGGGCGATGACGGGCCTACGGCGGGAATTGCGCCCGGCCGCAGTCGCCATCACGGTGTGCCTTCTGGCCGCGCAGCTCGTCAGCCAGCACATGGTCTTGGAAAGCGAAGCCGCCGCGACGGTGACGTACCAGGACGACTACACCACGCTGGCCGATGATCTCGCCGCGCTAAACGTGAAACCGCCGTGCATGCTCAGCGGGGGACCCTACCTCCCGGTCGCCTACTACATGAGATGCTCGTCTGGCTGGGTCGCGCACCCAGGATCAGTACGGAACCTAGTCCTGTTCGCGTCTCCCGGCCAGCAGCTGCCGGCGTTCGCCGCGCATTGGCACGCCCACCACATGAACGACCTCAAGGAGATCGACTTTATCGCCTACACCCCGTAGCAAGCGGGGGTGCTCCTGCTGCGCTAGTGTTCCCCGCTGAGATTCGTTGAAGATATCGTGCGAGAGAGCAGAGGATCTCTCGGCGGTCTTCTTCCACATCAGGGGCCTCGAGTTGTCGTTCCACTGCCCGATCCAGCCGCGGACGTCGGCCCCAGGGCCCTGGGAAGACTCGGGACTTGTGGACGCCGCATGGCAGGAACTGGGTGGCGAGGTAGGCGAACCAGGCGTTCCGCCTGGTTGATCAGGAGGACCCCGTCGAGTGAAGTGGGCGGGGGCACGGGCGGGGGCGCGGCCGC
>JALYVS010000355.1 GCA_030853115.1 Actinomycetota bacterium | reverse complement strand
GCCACGGGCTGCCCGGCATGCGCGAACGGGCCACCGCGGCCGGCGGCGAGCTGCGAACCGGCGCCGCGCCTGGCGGCGGCTTCCTGATCGAGGCCACGCTGCCCGCTAAGGCGGAGGTCGGGGGTTGAGTGCTTCAGCCGGGGCCATTCGGATCATTGTCGCCGACGACCATCATGTGGTGCGTACCGGTTTCGCCGCCCTACTCGGCACCCAGCCGGACTTCACGGTGGTGGGCACGGCTTGCGACGGGGCCGAGGCGGTGCGGATCTGCCTTGAGCTCTCCCCCGATGTCGCCCTGATGGACGTGCGGATGCCTGTTATGGACGGCATCGAAGCCACCCGGCAGCTGGCCGGGCCCAGCGGGCCCCGGGTCCTGATCCTGACGACCTTCGACCTGGACCACTACGTGTACGACGCGCTGTGCGCGGGCGCGAGCGGCTTCCTGCTCAAAGACGTCACCGCCGAACGGCTGTTCGACGCCGTCCGGGTCATCGCCGCGGGCGAGGCGCTGCTCGCGCCCGCCGTCACCCGCCGCCTGATCAGCGAGTTCACCCGGCTGCGCCCCAAGCCCGACGATGGGCCGCCCGCGGCCGCACTCGCCGCCCTCACCCCGCGGGAGACGCAGGTGCTGCGCCTGGTCGCCGAAGGCCTGTCCAACACGGAGATCGCCGCTCGCCTGGTCGTCACCGACGAAACCGTGAAGACACACGTCAGCCGGATGCTGAGCAAGCTCGGACTGCGTGACCGGACGCAAGCGGTGGTCGCCGCCTACGAGACGGGACTGGTGGTACCGCGTTCCCAGGAGCCTGGCTAGGCGCCGCAACTTGATGTTTGCCGCTGGCTGGGATTAAGTACTCCCATGTCCGAGCAACCTTTGGCCGTGCGTTCCTGGCATGCCGTCGCCGAGTCAGGCGACCTGGCGCTCCTGGACAACCTGCTGGCCGATGACGTGGTGTTCCGATCGCCTGCAGTGTTCGCGCCGCACCCGGGTAAGGCGCTGACGACGCGCTATCTGAGCAGCGCCCTGGTGGTGCTCGGTCCCTCGCTCCGATATGTCAGCGAATGGCACGAAGCGACCAGCGCGGTGCTGGAATTTGAGGCCGAGCTCGAGGGCGTTTACGTCCAGGGCGTCGACATGCTGCGCTGGAACGGCGAGGACAAGCTGGTCAGTTTCACGGTGATGGTGCGGCCCATCCGCGGGTTGGAGAAGCTGATTGAGCTGATGGCACGCGAGCTGACCGGTGGCCAGGGGACGAGCCCATAGCCGCGGTTCGGACCGCTGGCGGCCACGGCGCTCACCGCGATACCTACCGGGTTATCTACCGCATCGCGGGACTGACAACCAGCCCTAGGAGCTGAGATGATCCACCACGTTCAGCTGGCCTGCCCGGCCGGCAGCGAGGACACGCTGCGCGGTTTCTACGGCGGGGTGCTGGGCTTCCGGGAAGTGACCAAGCCGCCCGTACTCACTGCCCGCGGTGGCTGCTGGTTCCGCGGTGATGGCATCGAACTGCACCTCGGCGTGGAGCACGACTTCCGCCCGGCCCGCAAGGCGCATCCGGGCCTGCTAGTCCATGACCTGGACGCCTGGGCCGACCGGCTTCGCGCCGCCGGTGCCCCCGTCTTGTTCGACGACGATTTCCCCGGGATGCGCCGCTTCTACAGTGAAGACCCGCACGGCAACCGGCTGGAATTCCTCGAGCCTATCGACGAGGGCTGACCCGGCCTCCCCGATGTCGTCTCGGCCCGGCCTCAGCCCTCGGACCAGAAGTCGCGCTCCTCTACGACAAGCCCGCCGGTATTGAAACGCAGCAATGACACCCCGGCCAGGTCCTCGGTGCCGCCATTGGTCAGCCTGGTCCGCGCGGTCCACGGCACGGCGGCTTGATCGCCATCGACGATGGGCGCGCCGAACCGGCACTGGGCCGACTCCTCTTCCGCGAAAACGCGGTCCAGGTACCCTGGCTCCGGCTCCCGGAATGGGTGCTGTTGCCAGTACGCGTCCTGGACATAAAGCCCGGCAATGGCGGCCGCATCATGTTCGTGCCAGCCGCGCTCCCACACATCTGCCCACTGCTGGGCTGCCTCACGTGTATTCACCTGCCCAGGGTAGGCATTCCCGATCACAAGCGGCCCCCAGTCGGCAAGATACCTCGGGCACCTGGCTGGCAGGCAACCGGTTACCGGGTCGCCGCGGTGAAGGCAGGCAGGTAGCCGAGTTCCTGGCCGGAAGCCGTGGGATGGTAGGACGAGCTGAGCGCGAAGATGTCCACCGAGTTCAGCCAGCTGCCTGAGTCGCATATCTCGTGACCGGCGAACTGGCCGCGGACATCGACGAACGTGTCGTTGCGGGCCGCCGCGGCGGTGGCCAGGGCGCTGTCCAGATCGTCGGCGCCCTGGTTGAGCGCGGTGCGGTCTTTGGTGCTCAGCCCGATGCAGCCGCTGGACCTGGACAGGTCGTAGAAGTCAGGGTAGCCGAGCACCACGATCTTCGCCGCGGGCGCGTCGGCCCGGATGGTTCGCAGGGTCGTGTCGAGCCTGGCCGGCAACTCGTCGGCGACGAAGGCCTCGGCCGCCGAGATGGCGCTCAGGCAGATACTGGTCGGGGCCAGCACGCAAGTCTCCATGACGGTGGAAAAGCCGGCGTCGTTACCGCCGATCGTGATGCTGACCAGTGTGGTGCTCGCGCTCAGCGCCGAGACCTGGCTGCTGAGAACGTCGGCCGTCGCCGCGCCTGAACACGCGACCGAGACGAATGAGGCGGGCGAGTGAGCGTCAGCCCATTGCTCCGGATAGGCGTCGTAGCTGCGTTCACAGCTTCCGCTCGATGAGATGTAATCACCAGCGCCAACGCCTGAACTGTACGAATCACCCAGTGCTACATAATGGACTGCGGACATCGCATTCGCGGCGGGCGACGTGGCGGCGATAAGACCAGCGGCAGAAGTGACGATAGCAGCGCTGAAAATGATCCGGGAAATACGCACAAGTTACCCCAATCAAGGGCAAGAAGGGCTGTGAAAGACGCCGCAATAATTTTGTATCACGCGACCGCGGGGAGTTCAATATCTCCGGGCCGGCTCAGTCCGGGCTGACCGGTTCAGGCTGACTGGTTGGGCCCGGCCGGTTCGGGCCGGCCGGTTCGGGCCGCCTGACTGGATGCCACCGGCCCGCCCGACGTCTCGGTCCCGCGCTGCGCTCAGCGCAGGGGCGGCGGCGTCCCGTCGGCGCTCGCGGCCAGGGTCATGTCCCAGGCGCAGGCCGTGCAAGCCTGGCGGAAGGCCGACCGGGCGAATTCCAGCGCCGCCGCGGACGGATCCGCCTCGGACCGGATGTCGTCCCAGTCCAGGATGAACTCGCCCAGCGCGGCGTCCCAGCGCGCGGCCGGCGGCGACAGGGTCAGCCGCGCGAAACCCTCAGCCGCCGGATGCGCGTAGGCGTAGAACGCCGCCTGGTCGTGACGGCTGTCGCCGGGCCACCAGCCGATGGCCACCTCCTGCGCATCCATCGCGTTGCGCATGATGAAGTCATCGGCGGGAGGATCCGCTGAAGCCCCCGAGAACAGGCTCACGGCCAGGTCGAACGAACCCCACCACGCGTTGACCGGCGTGCAGCGGCCGCGATAGGGCGCGCGGAACGCCGCCAGGACCAGGGCGGCCTGAGTGGCCGCCGCGAAATAGCGGGTCACCTGGTCCCGGTCGTAACGTGCGTGTTCCTCGTCCTGGTCAAGCGGCACGTTCCAGGCGACTTCCTGCGGTGCCGGGTCGATCCGGACCGGTCCGGCTACCCGGCGGACCGCGGCCAGCACATCCCGGGTCACCGGCCCGACGGCCCGATCCGGGGTGAGCGCGACCCGCTCGGTCCGCCCGATGCTGTGCTCGATCACCGCTTCGTGCACCCGCAGGTCGAGCGCCACGACCACCGATCCCGAGCCGTCGGGAGCGGGCAGCGGCGCCGTTTCCCAGCCCCTGGCGGTCAGCCGCAGCGCCGCATGCTGCAGCTGAGGCTCCGCCGGGGCCAGCTTCGCCGCGAGCTTGCCGAGGACCTGAGTATGCGCGTGCAGGGTGTCACACGTCGCGCGCCACGTCCCGTAGGAGAGCGCTGGCCATGCCGAGGACATGACCGGCAGGCTATCGGGCCCCGGGCCCGGCGCGCTCAACCGGGCCGGCCCAGGCTGCCCTAGGCGGTCTGTCCGGGCAGTCTGGTCTGGGCAGTCTGGTCTGGGCAGTCTGGTCTGGGCAGTCTGGTCTGGGCAGTCTGGTCTGGGCGTCCGATGCTTACTGGGAGAAATGCGTGACCGGCCGGTCTAGGGGGTGCCCGTCGACGGTGATGTCGGCCTTCTCGTTGTAGAAGGCGATCAGGCCGGCGATGGGCAGCAGCTGGCGGGTGGGAAAATCGTACGCCCACGCGAGGTCCTCATAGACCGCCTCCCCTACTAGGACCGACCAGTAACCGCTGGTCTTTCCCTTGTAAGGGCAAGACGTCACGGTCGCCGTGGGCAGCAGGTGCCCGGCGTTCACGTCGGTGCGGTTGAGGTAATAGCGGGTCGGCAGGCCGGTCTCGAAGACCATCACCGGTGAGGACGACTCGGCCAGCACGGCCCCGTCCAGCTCGACTCGGACCGTGCGGGTGGACCGCAGCGCGTCCACCCGGGTGTAGGGGCTGCGGGGGTGGACGAAGACCTCCTCGTCCTCCTCGAACCAGGCGTCCAGGGCCGCCCAGTCGAAGCGCACCGTCCCGGCCAGCCCGGCCGCGGCGTCGTCGCCGTACACCCGCGCGGAACCGGGCCGGGAGATGTCCCCGGCCCGCAGGCCGTGCCGCCGCGCCGTGCCCAGCCGCAGCTTCTGCTCGTGCTGCTCGTCGACCAGCAGGGAAGCCTGCACGTCGGCGAGCGGGATGTAGTACTGCGGGTAGTTCGGCCATTCCCATACGTACCGGGCATCGGTGGTATCCAGCACCACCTGGCCGCCGAGCATGGCGCGGATCCGCCGCGGCACCGGCTCGACGTGACCAACGGGCGTGATCATTTGCGGGTAGTCACTCACAGGAATCTCCTCTGGCCCGGGTCCCCGGAACGAAGTCCGCTTCTGCCGGTGCCAGACTAGATCACGAACCCAGGATCCCGACGGCCAGGCGGGACGGCAACCATGACACGCAAACGCGGGTACTTCCTGCTGATGGGGGTATGCCTGACGTTGTTCATCTCGTCCTGGACCGTCGTGCGCCTTTACTCGGTGACCGCGGCGGTGGTGATCTCACTCGTGGCCATGGTGATCCCGCCGATCGCCGTGATGGTGGCCAACGCCGGGGACGAATCAAGCCGCCGCGGGTAACCTGCTCTGGCCACCGGATCCCGGCCCGGTGCCATGCCATGATCGGATCATGACGAGCCACGACAAGGGACGGTTCATCGAGGCGAACGGGATCACCCTGTACGTCGAGGACCATGGCGACGGCGTTCCGGTCCTGCTCATCCACGGCTGGCCGGATTCTGCCCGGCTCTGGCGCCATCAGGTCCCGGTCCTGACGGCCGGCGGGTTCCGGGTTATCACCCCGGACATGCGCGGGTTCGGGCGCTCGATGCGTCCCGCTGACGTGGCCGCCTACCGGCTGCGGACCGTGGTGGCGGACGTGAGCGCCATCCTGGACCAGCTGGGCATCGACCAAGCGCACGTGGTCGGCCATGACTGGGGTGCGGCGGTCGCCTGGCTGACGGCCATGCTCTGCCCGGACCGGGTCCGGACACTGACCGCGATCTCGGTGCCGCACCCGCTTGCCCCGGCGACCCCGCGACAGCAAGAGATGGCCTGGTATCAGCTGTTCTTCCAGTTCGCCGATGTCGCCGAGGCTACCGTCGCCTATGACGACTGGGCCTGGCTGCGCACGTTCAGCCGGGCCGACGGGGACATCGAGCAGGCAATCGCCGACCTGTCCCGGCCGGGAGCCCTGACTGCGTCACTGAACTGGTACCGGGCCAACGTCGCGCCGCGGATGCCGGGGCCGCCGCCGCGGCTCCCGCCCGTCCTCGCGCCGACGCTTGGCATCTGGTCGGCCGGCGACCATTACCTGGACGGTACCCGGATGAAGAATTCGGCGGCTCTGGTCCAAGGGCCGTGGCGTTACGAGGAAATACCAGACGCGAGCCATTGGGTGCCCTTGGACGCAGCTGACCGGCTGAACGAGCTGCTGCTCGACTGGTGCCGTGAGGGTGACTAACCGATCAGGAATCGAGAAGCGCCGGTCACTGAGCCGCAGCTAGAGTGACCGGAATGGACAAGCTCAGCTACCCGGGGCAGGGCGTCTGCAAAGTCCCTTCTTTCGTAGCTGGCTGATTCGATTGCCTGCTTTTGCGCTGGCCACGGGGTTGCGGTTCGGGATCCTGCCGCGGGCCGGGCTGTTCTGGTCTCGTCCCGGTCTC
>JALYVS010000055.1 GCA_030853115.1 Actinomycetota bacterium | reverse complement strand
TCCCAGGCGTCGAGGGTCGCCATCATCGACTCCCGCGCGGCCCCGCGCAGCCCTCCCTTGCCGCCGGCCGATTTAAGCAGCGCGGTGCGCTGCCGCAGCACCCGCTCATAGTCAGCGCGCAGGCCGGCGTACCGCGGCGCGGTGGCGACCAGCAGCTCGTCGAGGAACCGGCGCCTCTCCCCGGGGTCCCCCTTGACCAGGGCCAGGTCCTCGGGCGCGAACAGCACGGTGCGCAACGTGCCGAGGATGTCCCGGGGCCGCGGCATCGGTGTCCGGTTGAGCCTGACCCGGTTGGCCCGGCCCGGATTGAGCTCGATTTCCACCAGCGCGCTGCCCTGCGCGCTGGTCACGGCCGCCCGGAGCACCGCCCGTTCGGCCCCGCTCCTGACCATCGGCGCGTCGGTCGCGACCCGGTGGCTACCTAGCGTAGCCAGGTAGCCGATCGCCTCGACCAGGTTGGTTTTGCCTTCCCCGTTCGGCCCGCTGAACGTGCTCACGCCTGCCCCGAGGTCGATGCTGAGCTCGGGATAAGACCTGAAGTCGATCAGCGCCAGGCGGGTGAGGTGCACTATCGCAGACTAAGGCCAGGGCTGGCCCTACCCGGCCGACCGGATCGGCATCAGGACGTAACGGTAATCGGGCTCGCGCTCGCTTTTACCCGTGAGGACCGCGGGCTTGGTCGGCGAGGTGAACGAGATCCGGACCGTGTCCGAATCGATCGCCCCGATCCCGTCGAGCAGGTATTGCGGGTTGAAGGCGATCTGCAGGTCCTCGCCGTCGAACGCCGCTTCGAGGACCTCGGTGGCCTGGGCCTCCTCTGACGCGCCGGCTTCCAGCACGAGCTGGCCCGAGCTGAAGGCCAGGCGTACCGGCGTGGTGCGTTCGGCGACGAGGGCGACCCGCTTGACCGCTTCGGCGAAGGTACCGGCCGGGAGCTCCGCGGTCGCGCTGAACTCGCTGGGCAGCAGGGCCTGATACTTGGGGTACTCCCCGCCGAGCAGCCGGGTGGTGGTCTGCCGCCCGGCCCCGGCAAAACCGATGAGGCTGTCGCCGCCGAGGGAGATTGACACCTCGGCGCCCGAGGTCAGGGCGCGAGCGGTCTCGCCCAGCACGCGGGCCGGAACGAGCAGGGCGGTGGACAGATCCGGGTGCTCCGGATTCCAGCGCAGCTCACGGACTGCGAGCCGGTACCTGTCGGTGGCGACCAGGGTCAGCGTGTCGCCGCTGATCTCGATCCTGATACCGGTCAGCGCGGGGAGAGTGTCATCCCGGCCGGCCGCGATCGCCACCTGGCTGATAGCGGAAGCCATCGCGTCGCTGCCCACCGATCCGGCGAACGGCGGCATCTCCGGCAGCGTCGGATATTCCTCTTCGGGCAGCAGGACCAGGGTAAAGGTCGCGCTCCCGCATTTGAGCGTGGCGCGGTTACCGTCGGTGACCAGATCGACCGGCCGGGCGGGCAGCGACCTCACGATCTCGGCCAGCAGCCGCCCCGAGACCAGCACCGCGCCCTCTTCGTCGGTGACTACCGGCACGGTGGCCTGGGCCGAGACCTCGTAGTCGAACGTCGAGAGCGTGAGGTCTTGTCCTGCGTGCAGGCGCATTCCGGCGAGTACCGGGGCGGTCGGCCGGGCCGGCAGCGCCCGCGCGGCCCAGGCCACGGCTTCCGCCAGGGGATCACGCTCAACCTGGAGTTTCACGGGAACTTCCTCCTAGGGTGGTTTCGCGGGGAAGATTGGGGATGGGTTCGCGGGGAGACGCTGGCTCCCGCACGCCTGGCCTACGTGGTATTTGTTCTTTCCATATAGAGAGAACCGTCATAGTCATAGGTGCGGTGGATACTGGGGACAACTCTTGTTCCTCCAGCTCACGAGCTATTTTCAACGCACAATCGCGATACCTGAGCAGGGGACGTCGCGGGCGTCCTTGTGGCCGGCGGCTGGTGCGGCTGCTGCTTGCCACTAGTTGTCCCCCGGTTATCCGAGTGTCGTCCACAACGTTGTCCACAAACTGTGCGCATAACGGCCGCGGCGGCTGGTCAGCCCGCGCGGGCCTGCTGCTTGATCCGGTTAGTGAGCTCGGTGACCTGCGTATAGATGGATCTGCGCTCGGCCATCAGGGACCGGATTTTCCTGTCGGCGTTGATCACCGTGGTGTGGTCACGGCCGCCGAACTGCTGGCCGATCTTCGGCAGTGACAGGTCGGTGAGCTCGCGGCACAGGTACATGGCGATGTGCCGGGCCGTGACGAGCACCCGTGACCTGGACGCTCCGCACAAGTCGTCGATGGAAAGCCCGAAGTAGGACGCCGTCTGGCCCATGATGGTCGCGATCGTGATCTGCGGGCCCTGGGCCTCGGGGATGAGATCCTTGAGCACGATCTCGGCCAGCTGGAGATCGACCGACTGGCGGTTCAGGCTGGCGAACGCGGTCACCCGGATCAGCGCGCCCTCGAGTTCCCTGATGTTGGTGGAGATCCGGCTGGCGATGTACTCGAGCACCTCGGGCGGCGCGTTCAGGGCATCCTGGATCGCCTTGCGGCGCAGGATCGCGATCCGGGTCTCGAGCTCAGGCGGCTGGACGTCGGTCAGCAGCCCCCATTCGAACCGGCTGCGGAGCCGGTCTTCCAGCGTGACCAGGCGCTTAGGCGCGCGGTCGCTGGAGATGACGATCTGCTTGCTGGCATTGTGCAACGTGTTGAAGGTGTGGAAGAACTCTTCCTGCGTACCTTCCTTGTTTTCCAGGAACTGGATGTCATCGACCAGGAGCACGTCAACATCGCGGTACCGGCGCCGGAAACCGTCCTGCTTGCCATCCCTGATCATGTTGATGAAGTCGTTGGTGAACTCCTCCGAGCTCACGTACCTGACTTTGAGGCCGGAGTAGAGAGTCTGGGCGTAGTGCCCGATCGCGTGCAGCAGGTGGGTCTTGCCCAGCCCCGAGTCACCGTAGACGAACAGCGGGTTGTAGGCCTTGGCGGGCGCCTCGGCCACCGCGACCGACGCCGCGTGGGCGAACCGGTTGCTCGACCCGATGACGAAGGTCTCGAAGGTGTACTTGGAGTTGAGCCGGGTGCCGCCCAGCCGTGGACCCGTGCTCCCCGAAGATCCCGTCGCACCCTGGTGGGCCGACGACATCGAACCGTGCCGGCCCGGGTCCTGGAGCCCGTGGTCGTGGAGCCCGTGGTCGTGGTCCGCGCCGTCTCCGGAGGAATGGCTGTGCGAGGCAGGATCATGCGCCGCCAGCCGCGATCCGCGATCCGCCTCCTGGTCGGCACCCCCGGGCAGGCCCGGGGCTCGCGGGGCGGGCGAGTCGGCCGATAGGTCCCGGGCGGGCGCGGGCATCGGGGCCTGCGGGGCCGGGTCCACCGTGACCGCGAGCTGGATGTCGCGGCCGAGCTCCTGGGAGAGAGCCTGGGTTACCAGGGCGCGCAGCCGGGTTTCCAGCTGTTCCTTGACGAACTCGTTCGGCGTGGCGATCAGCGCGGTGTTCTCGACCAGTCCGAGCGGACGGGTGAGCTTGAGCCACGCTCGCTGGTGCGGCTGGATCTGCATGTCAGCCAGTCCGTCGAGGGATCGTGCCCAGACCTCCGTCAGGTCTGAATCTGCCACCTGTGCTCCCCTCGAGTCCCCGCGCCGCGAGCCAGCGGCTCACGATCCACAGATGTATCCACACGTTGTGCACGTGGCTTCCCCGCCGCGCACCGTGACGGTGGCAGATCTGGGGAGAATAGCTTTCCACAGCCTAAGACGCGGCCGCGGGGCACGCCTGGCAAACGGCGCTGTTCCAGATGGTAGCCTGTGGGAAATCCGAGAACCGCCCGTCGTCATGCGGGTGCGTGTCCAAGATCCCCTTTACCTGGAGCCTCAGTGAGTAAGCGCACGTTCCAGCCGAATAATCGGCGCCGGGCCAAGACGCATGGTTTCCGGCTGCGGATGCGCACCCGGGCTGGCCGGGCTGTCCTGGCGGCCCGCAGGCGTAAGGGCCGCGACCGGCTGAGTGCCTGATCCTGCCGTCCCAGTCCCGGATGCGGCACGGCGCTGAGTTCAGGCTGGCCGTGCGGACTGGGACCCGTGCGGGCAAGCCCTGTGTCGTGGGCCACTTGCTGGTACGGGCGGGGCCGCCTGAAGCCGAACCAGCCAGGGTAGGTTTTGTGGTCAGCCGGGCGGTTGGCCCGGCGGTGACCAGGAACAGGGTGAAGCGGCGTCTTCGTGAGCTGATGCGCGGGTACCTGCACTTGCTTCCTGGCGGTAGCCTTCTTGTGGTGCGGGCAAACGCTGCGGCCGCGCACGCAGGCCATCCGGATCTCGCCGCGGATCTGGATTCGGTGATCAGCAGGTTGCTGCGGCGGCAGGTTGGGGCGCGTCGGTAATGCCAGGTAAAGGTAATGCTCGCGAGCCGGCCCGCACCGCCACGGTGCCGGCGCGGCTGCTGATGCTACCTATCGCGGGCTACCGGCGATTCGTGAGCCCGCTGCTCGGGCCGCGCTGCCGGTTCGAGCCTTCGTGCAGTTCATACGCGCTGACCGCGCTTTCCGAGCACGGCGCGGCCCGCGGGCTCTGGCTCGCGGTGGCGCGCGTCGCTCGATGCCATCCGTTTCATCCCGGCGGCTACGACCCGGTGCCGACCAGGAACCCTGCCAAGGTCGCGAGGAGCTAGCTGGTGAGTGCGCTCGACCCGCTGAACAACGTGGTGGCGTGGGTCATCATGCGGATCCACGCCGGACTTGGCGACTTGTTCGGTCCTAATACCGGCCTGGCGTGGGGTCTGTCCATCGCGATCCTGGTCATCTTGATCAGGCTATGCCTGGTGCCGTTGGCCATCAAGCAGGTGCACGCCCAGCGCAAGATGGCCCAGCACCAGCCCCAACTGCAAGAACTGCGCAAGAAGTACAAGGGCGACAAGCAGGCCCTCAACGAAGCGACGATGAAGTTCTACAAGGAGAACGGGGTCAACCCGTTGGCAGGCTGCCTGCCGATGATCCCGCAGATGATCGTGTTCTTCGCGTTGTTCAGCGTGCTCCGCGAAATCGCCGGCTGGAAGCTGGGCCGGACGCCAAGATACGGGCTGACGGTGCCGGTGGTGCAGAGCGCTCAGCAGGCGACGATCTTCGGCGTGCACCTGGCGGACAAGCTGCTGTTCGCGCATCAGCACGTGCCTGTGCACGTGGCCATCGTCATCGCGCTGACCGTCCTGGTCAGCGCGGGCACGACGTTCATGACCGTCCGGCAGACCTCCAAGCGCGGCCTGATGCAGACCAACGTGGACCCGGACAACCCGATGGCCCAGTCGCAGAAGTACATGATGTACATCGTCCCGTTCTTCTCGCTGACCGGCTTGTACTGGCAGTACGGCCTGGTTCTGTACTGGGTGACCACTAACCTGTGGACGCTTGGCCAGCAATTCTTCATGTTCAGGAACTGGACCGTCGAGCCCGCGGGTGCGGTCGGCGCGACGGCTGGCGTGACCACCGGCCCCCCGAGGGTCCGGACCACCCAGAGTGCCCTGCGGCCCAGCTCCGGTGGAGCCGCCAAGACGGCCACCGGCACCGCCCGGACCAGTACCGGGACCGCGCGGACCGCCGCTGGTACGGCCCGGACGGGCTCGGCGGCCACCGCCCGGAATGGCTCAAGCAGCGCCGGCCGGAACGGTACTGCCGCCGCCCGGAACGGTACGGGTACGGCGCGGAACGGTACTGCCGCCGCCCGGAACGGCTCGGCGGCCGCCGCGGGAGCCACGTCGGGTGGTGCCGCCCAGGCCAAAGCGACCGGTTCGGCGGGCTCTGCACCGGACGGCGCGAGCAACGGATCCGGCCGGACCCGGACGGGATCGGTGTCCGGGGATGCCGCGGCGTCCATGCCCGGGTCGCCGCCCGGAAGCAACGGGGGCGCCATGCGCGGGCTGCTCCGGCTGGGCCGGGCGAAACCCGAACCCGAACCCGAGCCGGAGGTGCCTGCCGCTAAGGTGGTCCGACAGCAGCCGGTGCGGCAAGCGAAGAGCAAGCGATCGGGTAAGCGGTGACGGCAGCGCAGAGCACAGTGGGAGGTCCGGTCGTGAGCCAGCAGGACGTCGATGTCAAGGACGAGGCAGAGGTCCTGGAGACTGACGAGGCGGAGGGCCTGGAGGAAGTCGAAGGTGCCGGGGACGAGGCCGGCCAGCTGAACGATCTCGAGCTCGAGGGTGACATCGCCGCGGACTATGTCGAGGGCCTGCTAGACATCGCGGACCTGGACGGCGACATCGATATGGACGTCGAAGGCGACCGGGCCATCGTGTCCGTGGTCGGCGCGACCCTGGATGAGCTGATCGGCGACGACGGCGCGGTACTCGAAGCCCTGCAGGAGCTCACCCGGCTCGCGGTGCATCGCCAGACGGGTGCCCGCGCCAAGCTTATGCTTGACATCGGCGGATATCGTGCGCGACGGCGCTCGGAGCTAGCCGACTATGGTCGGACGGTGGCTGAGGAGGTAGCGCGGACCGGTGAGCCGAAAACGCTCGCCGCGATGTCGCCGTTCGAGCGGAAGGTTGTCCACGACGCGGTCGCGGCCGCAGGTCAGCGGAGCGAGTCGGAGGGCGAGGAGCCCAGCCGGCGTGTGGTGGTCTACCCCGCACAGTGACCGTCCGTCCTGCCGCGATCAGTGCAACCGGCGATGAGCCTGCCGGCGCGGCGGTGCGGCCAGACCCGGTCGCGCCAGATCCCGTGGAGTCACCTCCGGCTGAATGCCCGCCGCCCCCTGAGGGTGCGGCCGCGGTCTTCGGGTCCGCGCTTCCGCAGGCCCAGGCGTTCGCGCGGATGCTGGCGACGCGCGGGGTCGAGCACGGGCTGATCGGGCCGCATGAGGTTCCGAGGCTGTGGGACAGGCACCTGCTCAACTGCGCGGTCGTGGCCGAGCTTGTCGGCGGCCAGGCCAGGACGCTCGTCGACATCGGGTCGGGCGCCGGGCTGCCCGGCATCGTGCTGGCCATGGTGTGCCCGGAGCTGAGCATCACGCTGCTCGAACCGATGGAACGACGCTGCCGGTTCCTGACCGACTGCGTAGCCGAGCTTGGACTCGGTAACGTGACCGTCCTGCGCGGGCGTGCCGAGGATGCCGTCCTGCGCGCCGACGTGGCCACGGCCCGTGCGCTCGCACCGCTGGACCGGCTGGCCGAGCTCGCGGTCGGCTTGGTCCGGCCCAGGGGAATGGTGCTCGCGATCAAGGGGCGGACGGCGGCGGCGGAATTGAAGCAGGCGAGACCGGTACTGAGGCGCATCGGTGCTCGCAGCCCCGAGATTGTGTGGGCGGGGCAAGGTAAGGTCGTTCCTGCGACTACCGTCGTGCGGTTCTTCGCTAGGTGAGGCAGGGCATGGCAGGGCTCAGCTATGACAGGCAGGGTGCAGAGTTCTCCGGCCCCGCACAGTTGAGCGCGAGGGGTCTGGGCTGGCCGGAAGGGTCGCTGAACCGGCCACGTGATGTCACGTCGGCCGTCTCGGTGAGTGGGATCGGAGGTTTGGGCTGGCCGGGTGGTTCGAGCCGAGAATCGAGAGGCGTTCAGGTGGACGAGGGCAGGTCTGCAGCCGAGGACATCGACATTCCTGGGGATGGTGTGGCACCTGGGGGCGAAGCCCACACTACGGACTCGATGCTGACACGTGAAGCTAGGCCGGTGGTCGTCCCGGAGATTGCACCGGATCTGACGGACACTCCGATAGCACGGGCTGCGGGCATCGCGGTGGGCGTGCGAGGCAAGGGTGACCATGAGCAGTGGCCACGTCCGCCGCGCTGCCGGATCATGACGATCGCGAACCAGAAGGGCGGGGTCGGCAAGACGACTACCGCGGTGAACCTGGCCGCCAGTTTGGCCCAGCATGGCTCGCGCGTTCTGGTGGTGGACCTGGACCCGCAGGGGAACGCGTCCACGGCGCTGGATGTGCCGCATCACGCGGGTGTTCCCTCCGTCTACGACGTGCTGATCGATGAACGTCCGCTGGCCGAGGTCGTGGGTCCGGCCGGGGATATGCCCGGCCTGTACTGCGCCCCCGCCACCATCGACCTCGCCGGGGCGGAGATCGAACTGGTCTCGGTGGTGGCCAGGGAGCTGCGGCTGGTCCGGGCCCTGCGCGCGTACGACACGTCGAACCTCGACTACGTGCTCGTCGACTGTCCCCCTTCGCTGGGCCTGCTGACGCTGAACGCGCTGGTAGCGGCGGAGGAGGTGCTGCTTCCGATCCAGTGCGAGTATTACGCGCTCGAGGGCGTCCAGCAGCTGCTGAACACCGCGGAGCTGGTCCGGGTGAACTTCAATCCGGGACTGCACGTCTCCACCGTGCTGCTGACCATGTACGACGGCCGGACCCGCCTCGCCTCGGATGTGGCTGACGACGTACGCGCCCACTTTGGTGCCTCGGTACTGAGCACCATTATTCCCAGAAGCGTCCGGGTTTCGGAGGCGCCGAGCCGGGGGCAGTCGGTGATCAGCTATGATCCCGCGTCGAGTGGCGCTATCGCGTATACAGAGGCGGCGCGCGAACTGGCCATGCAGTCGGCGGCGGTCCGGTAACGCGCTGAATCGGGAGGGGCAGTGGCTCAGCAACGACGAGGTCTAGGCCGGGGACTCGGTGCGCTTATCGCGGAATCTCCGCTGCGCGCTGACGGCGACGCCGCACCCGGGACAGAACCGGGCAGTAAGGCATCGTCAGGTTCCCCCGGTGACCCCGTCGAGGTCTTCGGAGCTCACTACCAGGAAATCGACGTCTCGGCGGTGACGCCGAACCCTCGGCAGCCGAGGCGGACGTTCGACGAGGACGCCCTGGACGAGCTCGCGGAATCCATCCGGCAGGTCGGCCTTCTGCAACCGGTGGTGGTACGCGCGGCCGGGCCTGGCCGGTACGAGCTCATCATGGGCGAACGACGGTGGCGTGCCGCCCAGCGGGCCGGGCTGACCGAGATCGGCGCCATCGTCAAGCAAACGCACGACGATGACCTGCTCAGAGACGCCCTGATCGAGAACCTGCACCGCCAGCAGCTTGACCCGCTCGAAGAGGCCGCAGCCTATCAGCAGCTCCTCGATGATTTCGGTGCCACCCACGAGGAACTGGCGCGCAAGATAGGCCGATCCCGCCCGCACATCAGCAATACCCTCCGCCTGCTGAACTTGCCGCCGGCCGTCCAGAAGCGGGTGGCGGCAGGGGTGCTCAGCGCGGGCCACGCCCGGGCCCTCCTGGGGGTGGAGAACCCTGAATCGCAGGAGCGCCTGGCGGGCCGGATCGTGGCCGAGGGCCTCTCGGTCCGTGCTGTCGAGGAGATCGTCGCGGTCGGCACCGATGACTCGCCGCCGCGTCGTCCGGCCCGCACCACCGCCAGGCCACCCGCCGATCCCGGCCTCCGTCACCTAGCTGACCGCCTCTCTGACCTGTTCGAGACGCGGGTCAAGGTCGAGCTAGGGCAGCGGAAGGGGAAGATTGTCGTCGAGTTCGCGACGATCGATGACCTGGAGAGGATCGTGAAGGCCATGAGTCACGAGGTAGCCGGGCCGAAGCGGTCCAAGTCTTAGCACTAGCCGGGCCGCTGGGCGCCCGTCGTACGACGCTAGGAAGGCCAGTTCTCGCGGAGCCGGGAAAACAGCTCGTCGAGGTCGGCCGCCGCCTCTGCTGACTCGACGGAAGACACGGATGCCGAGGCCCTGCCACCGTCGTCGCTGGCTCCGGCCCCGGGCTCGGCCCGCGTGGCGGCAGGGCGACCGTCGGGCGCGGATGCCGGTCCAGCCGCGTCAGGCACCGCAAGATCACTCGTGAGTTGCGGATAGTGGGCCTTCATAAGCTGATATCGGTCGAAGCTATGACGGTCCAGGTCGGGTGAAAGAAGCCGGTCGAGTAGCGGCGCGAGTTCATCCCGCAGGAAGGGTCCGCGCGCCATCCACTGCAGGTAGTGCCGACCACCGTGGTGATACGGGCCGTAGAGGCGTCCGCCGGGGAAAGCCCGCTCCAGCCACCGGAATATCGCCTCGTGCCGGGCATGCATGCGAAGGGTCACCTGAGGCTGGCGGCCGTCACCGCCAAAGTGACCCTCTCCGACGAGAAGGCCGGTAAGGAATCCGAGCTCGAACTGCGTGGGCATCGCGGGCTCCTTATTGTTTCACCGTCATGTTACACGGGAAACCTTCAAGCCGGGCGGTACGACCTGTCGTCAGGCGGTCGACCGGATGCTGGCGACAAAAGCATCGACATCCGCTTCGACGGTGTCGAAGGCGGTCATCCAGCGGACCACGGAGGTTTGCTCGTCCCAGACGTGGAAGAACCAGTCGGCTTGCAGGGCGGCGATGTGCTTGGGGTCCAGCCGGGCGAAGACGGCGTTGGCCTGGACGGGATGGACGATCTCCACCCCGCCGATGGCGGCGGCGCCGGCGGCTAGGCGGCGGGCCATGGCGTTGGCATGGGAGGCGCTGGATCGCCAGAGTTCGTCGTGCAGCAGCGCGTGGAACTGAGCCGCTACGAACCGCATTTTGGAGATGAGCTGGGTCTGCTGTTTGCGCAGGTAAGGGAGGTCGCCGGCTAGTTCTGGGCGCATCACCACGAGAGCTTCGGCACCGACCGCACCGTTTTTGGTGCCGCCGAAGCTGAGCACATCGGCGCATTCCGCGATGTCGGCCAGGGAACAGCCGAGAGCGGCCGCCGCGTTGGCCAGGCGGGCCCCGTCCAGGAACACGCGCAGGTCGTGGCCGTGGCAGAAGTCGGCGATCTCCCGCAGCTCGGCCAGGGCATAACAAGTACCAAGCTCGGTCGACTGAGTGATGGCGACCGCCCCGGGCTGCGCCAGGTGATCATCCCCCCGCCCGGCCAGCCGGCCGGCGATCAGCTCCGGGGTGAGCTTGCCGTCCGGAGCCGGGACGGTCAGCAGCTTGGTGCCGAGCAGACGTTCGGCGGCGCCGCACTCGTCGGTGTTGATATGCGCGGACTCGGCGCAGATGACCGCCTCATGACGGCGCAGTAGCATGCTCAGGCCGAGCACATTGGCCCCGCTGCCGTTCAGCACCAGGAAGGCGTCGTCCGCCCGGAAGGTCGCGCGCAACTGGGCGGTGACCTCGCTGGTCCATTCATCGGCACCGTAGGCAACCGCATCGCCCGCGTTGGCGGCCATGATCGCCGCCAGCACCGCGGGGTGAGCGCCTGCGTGGTTATCGCTGCCGAAGCTCTTGCGTGGTGTCGTGGCGAGTTGTGTCATGGCTACGAGCCTAGAGCCGGCCGCCGTGACTCAGGTGCCGCGGGCCGCCGCGAACTCGAGCAGGCTGGCGCAGGTCCTGCCGAACGTGTGACCCGAGGCCTCCAGGGCCAGCGGCAAGGTGCTCGTCTCGGTCATCCCCGGCGCTACGTTGACCTCGAGGAAGTAGGCCGTGCCCGTGTCATCGATGATGAGGTCGGTCCTGGACAAGTCGCGCAGGCCCAGCGCTGAATGCGCGGTCACGGCGATCCTGGCGACCCCTCGCGCGACCTCCCCGGAGAGCCGGGCCGGCACGTAGAACTCGGTCTTGCCCGCGGTGTACCGGGCCGAGTAGTCGTAGCCGTTCGCACCGGGAACGATCTCGACGGCGGGCAGCGGCTGCGGGCCGTCGCCAAGATCTATCACCCCGACGGCGACCTCGGTACCGGTGATGCACCGCTCGATAAGCGCGGTATCCCCGTAGCCGAAACAGCTCAGCAGGGCGGCGGACAGTTCACCCGCGGCCCGGACTGGTCCGGCACCGAGGGCCGACCCGCCCCGGGAAGGCTTGACGTACAGCGGCAACCCGAGCTTGGCCACGATGAGGTCGATCACCGCGGCGGCACCAAGGTCATGGAACGTTTCGCGCGGCAACGTCACCGACGACGGCGTGGCCAGGCCGGCCGCCGCGACGATGGCCTTGGCGGTGGGCTTGTCGAAGGCCATCCGGCAGGCACTGGCCACCGATCCGACATACGGCACACCCAGCAGGCCCAGCACCTCCCTGATCGCGCCGTCTTCTCCGCAAGCACCGTGGATGGCCGGGAATACCGCGCTGGGCGGAGCGGCCCGCAGTTGCGCCAGCAGGCCCGAGTCGGCGTCCGCGACGACCGCGTCGATACCTTCCTGGGCCAGGGCATCGCGGACCCGATGTCCGGAGTTCAGCGAAACTTCCCGCTCGGCAGACAGCCCGCCTGCCAGGATGACAACACGCTCAAGATCGCTCATAATTTCTAGTTTCGTTCCCTGCTAGGGTCGATGACTTATCAGCTGCCGCTGGGTGTGGACGGGGCGAAGTCGTCACGCAGCTGGGTCTCGCTCTCGATCACCGAGGCGAGCCGGCGGATACCCTCGGAAATGCGGTCCGGATCGGGGAAGGAATAGCACAGCCGGGCGTACTGGCCACCCGAGCCGTCCGCGTAGAACCCCGTTCCCGGCACGTAGGCGACCCGCGACGAGATCGCCCGCGGCAACATCGCCTTGGCGTTGATGCCATCCGGGAGCCCGAGCCAGACGTAGAAGCCCCCGGCCGGCTTGGTCCAGTGGCAGCCCGGGGGCATCATCCCGGACAGCGCGGTCAGCGTCGCGTCCCGGCGTTCCCGGTACAGTTCACGGAAGGTCTTGATCTGCTCCTGCCACGGCTGGGTGTTCAGGTACTCGCGCACGGTCAGCTGCGAGAAGCTCGAATGGCACAAGACCGCCGACTCAGCCGCCAGGATCAGCTTGTCCTTGATGGCCGGGGGCGCCACCGCCCAGCCCACCCGCACGCCCGCGGCGAACGTCTTGGAGAACGTGCCGAGGTAGACCACCCCCTCCGCGTCATCGGCTCGCAGTGCTCGCATCGGCTCGCCGTCAAAGCCAAGCAGGCCGTATGGGTTGTCTTCGACGACCAGCAGGCCCGCGCGACGGCAGATGTCCAGGATCCGGTGCCGTCGTCCGGCGGCCAGCGTGACCCCGGCGGGATTCTGGAAGTTTGGCACCGTGTAGAGGAATTTGGCGCGCTTTCCGGCCGCGGCGGTACGCGCGATGGCCTCCTCGAGGGCTTCGGGGATCAGCCCGTCGTCATCCATGGCTACGTGCAGCACGTCGGCCTGGTAGGCGGCGAAGGCGCCCAGGGCGCCCACGTAGGAGGGCGCCTCGACCAGCACCACGTCTCCGGGGTTGATGAAGATCCTGGTCAGCAGGTCAAGGGCTTGCTGGGAGCCGACCGTCACCACGATCTCGTCCGGGTGGGCGCTGATCTGCTCCAGCGACATGACATCGCAGATTCTCTCCCGCAGCCCGGCGTCCCCCTGGGCGGTGCAGTACTGCAGGGCGGTGGTGCCATGGTTGGCGATCAGCTGGCTGATCATCTCGCCGACGACGTCAAGGGGCAGGGCGGCCACGTAGGGCGAGCCGCCGGCCAGCGAGACGATCTCGGGCCGGGCGGCGACGGCGAACAGGGCCCGGATTTCCGATGCCACCATGTCAACCGCGCGGTCGGCGTACTGGCCGACATAGCGGTCAATTCGCTGGGGCTGTGTTTCCGGTCGCTGCTCGGCAGTCACATATTCTCCTTATTCTCGGGGGGTGGTTACTCTCGGGGGGACGACCCCCCAGACCCCCCGTCTGGGGGGAAACCTTTTCCCCCAGACCCCCTCGGCCCCCACTTCGGGGGGAGGGCTGTCGGTTGGACCTCGGCTCCCACTTCGTGAGGGGAAGCCTTTGGTTGGGACCCTCGGCTCCCACTTCGGGGGGGAAGCCTTTTTGGATGCTTCGGTCAAGCCCCGTTCGGGGACTGTCGCGACCCCCGCACCTGCGGTTGGGCATGGGGGGCGTGCTGACCCGGCGGTCCGAGTACCATGCCAGGATACGGGGTAACTTTCGGGAACGCCTGCGGATTTAGCCGGGGAACAGGGATGTCGCGACGTATCGTCAATATTACGCTGGATAATCTCGGCGACTTGCCGCCAAAGTGCCGAAAATGCGTGTTCTGGGAGCTTGGCCCGGTCAGCCGGGCCCGGGCCGACGAAAATGGCGACCCGGAACTCGAGAAGGAGTCATGGGTTTCCTCCGTCCTGCTCGAGTGGGGGAGCTGCGGCAAGATCGCTTATGTCGATGGCGTTCCGGCCGGATATATGCTGTTCGCCCCGCCGCAGTACGTTCCCCGCTCGATCGCATTCCCCACTAGTCCGGTGAGCGCTGACGCGGTGCTGTTCATGACGGCTCACCTGCTCAACGAGTTCACCGGCGGGGGTATCGGCCGGATGCTAGTGCAGGCCATGGCCAAGGACCTGACCCGGCGCGGGGTGCGGGCGATCGAGGCCTTCGGTGACCGGCGGTGGGAGTCTCCCGGCTGCCTGCTGCCGGTGGACTACCTGCTCTCGGTGGGATTCAAGACCATCCGCCCGCACCACCATTACCCGAGATTGCGGATGGAGCTCAGGACGGTCCTGACCTGGCGGGAGGACGTCGAGGTGGCCCTTGAGCGCCTTCTCGGCTCGATGACCCCCTCCGCGCCGCAGGGAGCCCTGAGGCCGGTCTAGCCGGTACTCCGGCTAGACCACCGCGGTGCCCGGCTCAACCGGGGGTTTCACACCGGGCCTCAGCGGGGGATCTCAGATGAACTCGGCCAGCTCACGGAGCAGGGCGGACTTCGGCTTGGCCCCGACGATCTGCTTGACCACCTGGCCGCCGGAGAACACGCTCATGGTCGGAATAGCCATGATCCCGTAGCGCTGCGAGACGGCGGGGTTCTCGTCGATGTTGAGCTTTACCACGTCGATCTTGTCGGCGTACTCGGTCGCGATCTCCTCCAGGACCGGGGCGACCATGCGGCACGGACCGCACCATTCCGCCCAGTAGTCCACGATGACCGGCTTCTCGCTCTTCAGGACCTCGACCTCGAAGGTCTCGTCCGTCACGACCTTAGTCGCGCCCACTTCGATCACATCCCTTGTCTTGCGTCGAATAATTCCGGTGACGCCTGTAGGCGTCAGCGTTCCTTGCTGGCGAGCCAGCGCTCGGCGTCCAGCGCCGCCGCGCAGCCCGTTCCGGCCGCGGTGACGGCCTGCCGGTAGGTCCGGTCGACGACGTCGCCGCACGCGAAGACGCCTTCGATGGCGGTGCGCGTGGACGGCTGATCCACCAGCAGGTAACCATCGGGATCGACGGCAAGCTGCTCGGTGAACAGATCCGAACGCGGGTCGTGACCGATGGCCACGAAGACGCCGGTCACCGCCAGCACGTGCTCGGTACCGTCCTTCGTGCTCCTGATCCGCAGGCCGGTCACCTTGTCCGGCCCGAGGACCTCGGCCACCTCGCTGTCCCACAGGAACTTGATCTTCGGGTTCGCCAGCGCCCGGTCCTGCATGATCTTCGAGGCGCGCAGGGTGTCCCGCCGGTGCACGACCGTCACCGTCTTGCCGAACCGGGTCAGGAACATCGCCTCTTCGAGCGCGGAGTCACCGCCGCCGATAACCGCGATGTCATGACCGCGGAAGAAGAAGCCGTCACAGGTGGCGCACCAGGACACGCCGTGGCCGCCGAGTTCCTTCTCGCCCGGGACCCCCAGTTCCTTGTACCTGGAGCCGGTCGCGATGATCACGGTCCTGGCGAGGTACGTCTCACTGTCGGTCGTGACCACCTTCGGGTCAGCGGTCAGGTCAACGGCAATCACGTCGTCGGCCACCAGCTCGGCCCCGAACCGCTCGGCCTGCTTGCGCATGGAGTCCATCAGCTCGGGACCCATGATGGCGTCCGGGAAGCCGGGGAAATTCTCCACGTCGGTGGTCTGCATCAGCGCTCCGCCCGCCGTGACCGAACCCTCGAAAACCAAGGGCTTCAGCTCGGCGCGAGCTGCGTAAAGTGCCGCCGTATAACCGGACGGGCCGGACCCGATGACAATCACGTTCCGGACTTCGGTTACCTCTGCCAACCGTTATCAACCCCTCATCGCCACCGCACTCCAGTGAACCGATATTAGGGCTAGGAGATTCCCGGCGGCACGATGGCGGTGGCCAGCACGTGACTGCTGGTGGCTGAGCAGCCCGGACCGGCCAGCTGGACCTCGTCGCCGGCCTGGCCCGTGCGGGTGACCGTGCGGGTGACGACGACGGTGACCGGCTGGCCCGCGAAATGAGCGCTCTCGATCCGCAGGACAGCGGCGCGGCCGGACACCCGTTGCACGCACGCCCGGACGCCCGCCGACGCGGCGTGCGTGGTACGCGCCGTGACCGGCACCCGCAGGTCGGCCTCGAGCTGCGGGGTGAGGGTGGCGGCCTGGAAATCGACCGGGCTGATCACGATGGTCGTGAGGTCCGCCGCGGGCATCCGATGTGACCGCGGCGACGTCCCGGCGGCGGCTGTCCCGGCCGCCTTAGGGAAGGCAGGCGCCAGCAGCGGCGCGGACGCCGCGCGACTGGCCGGGCCGGCGGAGATACCCAGCATCTGCGGGGAGCTGCCGTGATGACTCAGGGCGTACCCCCCGGCGGCTACCAGCAGCACGGCCGCGGCGGGGGTGAGCACCCGCAGGGATATCCGGCGGAAACCACCGGACCCGGCCCAGCGGCGGCGCGTCGCGGCGTCGTGCGGGCGGTTACCACGAGCCCGTTCTGAATCACTCCGGTGAGCCACCTCGGCGGCGAGCACGGTGTCCAGCCGCTGTGTCACCCGGTCCGGCATGGCCGGGGCCGGTACCGCCGCCAGCAGGGCGGAAACCCCGGCGAGCTCGTCGGCCAGGCCCGTGCAGCGCGCGCAGCCGGCCAGGTGCGCGGTGATCATGGCGGCCCGGCGCCCGGTGACGAGCCCCGCGCGGAACTCGGCCAGTACGTCGGCATCCGGGTGGCTCGGCTGCCCCGTCACGTTTCACCTCCCTGCGCAGGTGAGACGCTCTCGTCGGCCGATCGGTTCCCTCGCAGGTGCGATACGTGCGGAAGCAGCCGGGCGCGGGCCCGGGCGCAGCGGCTTTTGACCGTCCCCGGGGAGATGTCCAGGATGACGGCGGCATCGGCGACGGAGAAGCCGAGCATGTCGACGACCACCAGCGCGGCCCGTTGCTGCGGCGGCAGGGTCCGCAGCGCGGCATCGACGTCCAGCCTGGTGTCCGAGGTGCGGGCCGGATCCCCGTCCCGCGCCGTCAGCGCCTCGAAGGTCTCTTCCCCGGTCGGCACCCACGGCCGGGCGGCCCGGCGGCGGAGCCGGTCCAGGGACGCGTTCACCACGATCCGGTGCAGCCACGTGGTGACCGCTGAGTCGCCGCGGAAATCCCCGGCCCGACGGAACGCGGAAATCATCGCGTCCTGCAGGGCGTCCGCGGCTTCCTCCGGATCGCACACCGTCCGCAGCGCGACCGCCCACAGCCGGTCCCGGTGACGCCGGAACAGCTCACCGAACGCTTCGTTATCTCCCGCCACATGCCGCCGGAGCAGTTCGGAATCTGAAGGCCCTTCCTCGTCGGCGTCCGGCACGTGGCATCACCCCGACTGGCTCGCGGTGGACCCGTGCACGCTGATGTCATAAATGAAGGCCTCGTACTTGCCCGGGTTGCCGGGCAACGGCGGCAGGTCGGTAATCCAGATCAGAACGTACCGGCCTGTCGTGTTCTTGGTCACGTTAAACGTCGTGACGCCTTGCGCGGTGGTGGAGCTCTGCAGCTCGGTGAAGCTGTTCAGCCCGGCGGCGTCAGCCGTATTGTCGTTGCTGATCTCGATCTCGGCGTGGGTGCAGCAGGTCGTGCCGAACTGGACCGCCACCTGGCTCAGCCGGACCTGCCTGCCCATGTCCAGCAGCAGGCCGGTGCCCTTCTTCAGGTTCCCGAAGGCGGGAGAGCCGAGATAGTAACTGGTGTGCCAGGCGGTGCTGTTGCTGGCGTCTATCGCGTCCTGGGTGCCGCCGGGGTCCTCGCTGCTGCCCGGGCCGCCGAGGACGTCGAAGCTGCTGGCGCTGACCGGCTTGAGTACGATGGCCGTCGCGGCAGCCGGCGACGTCGACGACGAACGGGCGGGCGGCGGGGCGGCCGAGTTGTGCGAGTTGCGGCTGAAGGACCAGGCGGCGACGCCGGCCGCGGCCAGGATTAGCACCACGACGGCGCTGACGATGACCCGGGCCGCGGTGGCCCGCTTCCTGGGCGGCGGTCGGCGGCCGTCGTAACCGACCCGGGACTGCGCCGCCGTTTCGGCCACGGGCGCGTACGAGCTGGTGGACCAGTCCGGGGAGGAACGGCGGGCGCCGGCGGTGTGCCGGCTGGCCGGAGAGGTCGTCAGCGGAGGCGGGACCGGCGGGGCCACGCTGGCCAGGGCATCGGTGAACATCGCCGGGGTGCTGAGCGCCGGGCCGTACCTGGTCGGGCGCTGGAACAACGCCTGGCAGGTCACGGCGTCAATGCTCACCGGGACGCCGGCGGATACCTGGCGCGGTGTGCACAGGGTCCCGTCGGTCTCAGGTGCGGGCGGCAGCAACCCCGGCCCTGAACCCTGCTGGCCGGGCCAGTAGCCGGTTAGCGCGGCGTAGAGCAGCCGGGCCAGATCACGGGTATCGGTGAGCGCCGGGTCGTCCGCGTCTTCCGCCGGACCCGCTTCCGTTTGCGCCGTCAGTACCGGGCCGGTCAGCGCGGCGTCGATGCCAAGGCCGGCGATCTTCACGCCGCCGCCCGGGGTCCAGTGCAGGCAGGCCGGGTCCAGCCGCAGATGCGCCAGGCCGGCCGCGTGGGCGGCGGTGATCGCCTCGGCCGCCTCCAGCACGAGCGCGGCGGCGCGCGGCGGGTCCAGGGGACCCTCGGAAAGCATGTCGAGCAGCGACTCGCCGACGACCCACTCCATGACCACGTAGGGCGGCTCTTCGGCGTCTTCCACGTCGAAGACCTGAGGAAAACGCGAGTCGTTGAGCCTGCTCGCCGCCCTCGCCGCGGTTACCGCCTCGGCGACCCGGGGGAAGGCCGCCGCGAACGTGAGCACGGTGACGGAGCGGGCGAGGGTCTCGTCCGTGGCTTTCCAGTACGTCCAGCCGGCACCCTCATTGACCTGGTCAACGAGGCGATATCGCCCCGCTAGCCGGGTTCCTGGTTCCGACGTGTATGTGCTCATAGGTTGCCACCCATGCTAATGCCGCCCGCGCTGGCCGCCGAACTTCGCGGCCACCGTCCTGGCCAGGAATCCGAACTCGGCCACCCGCAGTGCCTTAGCGCACAGCGCGTAAAGCGCGACCGCACCGCCGCCGCCGATGACGGTCACCACCAGGCCGTAGAGCGCACCCGGGTTATGCAGGACGTGGCCGGTGCCGATCATGACCGCCACGATGAAGATGAGCCCGGGCACGGTGGCCAGGTGCATCCGGGCCAGGCTGCGGGCGATGGCCCAGCCGTCCAGGCTGCCGACCCGGCGTAGCAGCAGGGCCCATCCGGCGATCGTTCCGGTCAGGTTCGCGATCCCGTAGGCGACCCCCAGCCCGGCCACTACGTCCAGTGGCGGCAGCATCGAGAGTGCGATGTAGGCACCCGCGATGCTGACGACCATCGTGAGCAGGCCCACGAAGGCGGCCGTCCGGCTGTCCTGGAACGAGTAGAACACCCGCAGCTGCAGCTGGGTCAGCATGTACGGCACCAGGCCGAGGGAGAACAGCCCGAACACTTCGCCGATGTACCTGGCCTGGGTGACCGTGGTGCTGCCGTGCGCGATCAGGAACTCGGCGAGCGGGCCGCCGAGCAGGCCGAGATAGACGGCCGCGGGTACCACGATCACGGCGGCGAGCCGGACGCCGATCGAGAAGTCATCCCGGACCAGCGAATACCGGCGCGCGCTGGCGTGCTCGCTCATCCGGGGCAGCAGCGCCGTGATCACCGAGATGCCGACGATGGCGTAGGGCAGCTGGAACAGCTGCCACGCGATGGCATAAGCGGAATAGCCGTTCTGGCCGAGCGAGGCCCGGTTCGCGACCCTCTGGATGATCAGGTTGCCGGCCCACTGCGAGATCACATAGACCAGCATCCAGCTGGCCATCCGGCCCATCTCGGAGACCTCGGCCCGGCGGAACCCCAGCGTGAACCGCCACCTGAACCCGGCGGCCCGCAGCGAGGGAAACAGCGCGACGGTCTGCGCGACCACGCCGAGCGTGGTGCCGATCCCGAGCAGCTGCACCCCGAACGCCGAGATGTTCGACGGGTCCTTGTGCGTGCCGACCGTGACAAAATAGAGGGCGCCGACGACGATCACGACCAGGTTGTTGATGACCGGGGTCCACATCGGCGCCGCGAACCGGCCGCGGGTGTTCAGGATCGCCCCGATGAGGGAGCTCATGCCGTAGAAGAAGATCTGCGGGATGAAGAAGTAGGCCCACACCACCATCAGGTTGTGCTGGGACCCGTGGCTGCCGGGCGCGGTCAGATCGACCAGCGGACCCGCCGCCAGCGTGGCCAGCACGGTCACCGCCAGCAGCGCCACCGCGCCGAGGGTGAACATCCGCTGGGCGTACGCCTCGCCACGGTCAGGATCGCGCTGGGCCGCCCGGACCAGGAGCGGCACCACCACGCTGGTGAAGATGCCGCCGAGCATCAGGTAGTAGACCATGTTCGGCAGCGTGTTGGCGTTGTTGTACGCGTTACCGAGGTAACTGGTCCCGACCGCGTAGAGCAAGACGAAGGTGCGCAGGAAACCAGTGCCCCGGGAGACCAGGGTGCCGACGGCCATGCCGGTCCCGGACCGGATCAGGCTGGAGCGCTGGGTGGGAACCTGGGCCGGCTCCCCGGCCGGACGGTTCCCCGGCCTGACGGGACCTCCGGGACCCCCTGGGCCTCCGGGGCCCTCCGGACGGCTCGGCCCGCTGGGACCCCCGGTCCCTCCCGGGCTCCGGGGGCCGGGAGGCTCTCGGTACGACCGCTGAGCGCCCGGCGGCTGGTATCCACGCGGCTGATAGCGAGGCTGGACGTGGCCGGCGGCCGGCCGGTCCCCGGCCGGCCTGGGCACCCGTCGCCAGCC
>JALYVS010000354.1 GCA_030853115.1 Actinomycetota bacterium | reverse complement strand
GGCCGCGACCGGCGTCCAGCTGGCCCGGCTGCGGGAGATCTGCCGTGCGGGCGAGGCGGCGGCCGACGCCGGTGACCTCAACGCCGCGGTGACGGCGAACAACGCCTTTCACGCCGAGACCGCGGCCATCGGAGGTAACGCGGTCCTGGCCGAGCTGGCCGACATCGTCGGCCGCCGGGTGCAGTGGTACTACCGGCTGGTGGCCCCGGCGCGCGGCCAGGGCTCGTGGGCCGAGCACGCCGAGCTGATCGAGGCGATCGAGACCCGCGACGCCGAGCTCGCCAGGTCGCTCGCCCACCAGCACACCGAGCGGACCCGCGCCGCCTATCATCGCCCGCGGGAGTCCTGACGGCGCTTGGCGCCGATCCGATTTCCGGCGACCCGGTTTGATCGTGTATGTCATACATCACTTATTGTAATAGGGTCATTACCCTCGGCTTATAAACGCGGGCGCGACTTGCCGTAAAGGCCGGAATGCATGATGTGGAACCCGGCCGGGCAGTAGCGTGTGTCTTCGTGTCGCGGGCCTCTGCGCGCAAATCACCCAAGTAGGTAGCAGAGTGTCTCGTTTGTCGCAATGATGCTAGTGATCATTGACCTGCTGGACGACAGACAGGGGAGTGACCCGGTATATGGCGAGCGGTTCGTCGGCTCAAGGTGACGGTGGATGGCCACCGCCCGTGCAACGTCCCTATCCGGATGGGGCCGCGAGCGGCCCGGTCCAGTACGGATCCGGGCCAAGAACCGACCCGCAGCAGGACACCGGCCGTCGACGCGAGGTGCCGTTCGGCCCCGAGATTTCCTGGCCGCGCGGTTTCCGTCAGCTCGACCACAAGTCCCGGGACATCCTGGGATCCGCGTACGGCCCCGAGCCCGTGTACCAGCAGCCGGCCATGGACGACTACGGCTACGGTGACCCGGGTTACGCGGACCCCTCCTATGACGGCCCTAGGAACCCCTACCCCGGCTCCGAGCACGATGGCCTCAGGACGCCCTCCGGTCCAGCCGCTTTCAGCGGCCCGGATTACCGTCAGCCGGACGCCCGCAGGCCCGGATACCAGGTCCCCGAGGTCCGGGATTCCTATCGTCCCGGCTCCGCGGCCCCCGGGTACGCCGCCGAGGGGTATGACGCCCCCGGGTACGCCGCCGAGGGATATGACGCCCAGGGGTATGACGCCCAGGGGTATGACGTCCAGCAGCAAGAGGCTCAGCAGCATGAGCCTCAGGGCTACGAAACCGGCGGGTACGCGGCTCCCGGTTATCAGCCGCCGGAGTTCGCGGCGCCGCCCGCCGGCGCCGGTATCTACCCGGTCACCGGCGCCCCGGAGGCGCTGCACCGCACCGGCCCCCAGCCGCTCGCCCGTCCGCGAGCGACTCAGGATTCCGCCGAGGCGCGTCCCGACCCCCGCCTGCAGGGCATGCGCTACGACGAGCTGCGTTACGACGAGCCGTCAGCTGAAGGGCGAGGCCACAGCGAGGCGTGGGACGATGAGTCGTGGTTCGAGGAGCTGCGCCGCAGCGCTCCGGCTTACCCCGAGACTTCTCCAGGTCAGTCCTTCCCGGCCGCCGCGCCGCGCCGCGCCGAGCCGCAGCTTCCCGGCTCCGGTTCCGGCCGTGGCCAGCAGGCCGGCCACGGCCAGCAGTCCGGGTACCGGCCGGAGCCGGCCGCCGAGCGGTTCGGCGGCCGCGGCCCGGACCGTGGCGGCTCAGGTTCGCCAGACCGCGGTGGCTCAGGCCCCCAGCTGAGCGCCGGGCACCCGGGTGGCACCGGCGTCCGGACCGGCGGGCAGCCCGTTACCGGGCGCGGACCCTGGACGGGTAACCAGCCGGCCTTTCTCGGTGCTCCGACCGCACAGGTCGGCGTGCTGACTCCGCCCGCGGGCACCCGGATAGAGGACCTGCGGGCCGGCGATCCGCAGGTGACCAGCCCATTCCGGGCCCCGGCGACCGCGGGCCGCCCCGGCGCCCCGGCGGTACGTCCCGGGCACGGCCTGGACGGCCCGGAGATCACGTCGTCCTGGCCGGTCCAGCCGCCTGCCGAGGATGCCGACTCGTTCGCCGAGTTCTGGGCGGAAGACGACGAGGACGGCGATTACCCGGGGCTGTTCGGCGACCGGGACGTTACCCCCGACAGTGCCCGGTCGACCGCTAAGCGCCGCATCGGCCGACGCCGCAGTGGCAGCAATGACCACCGGCTCTGGCTAGGCCTCGGCGCGGTGGTGATCGTCGCCGCGGCCGCGATCACCGGAATCCTCAAGTTCGAGTTCCCCTCGCACCACGGTCCCGCGCACACCATGATGACCCCGGCTACGATCGGGACCTACATGCGCACGGTGGACCTGGAACGTCAGACGAACGTGGCGCAGCTGCGGGACGAGGTCATCAAGATGAGCTCGGGTCAGGCCAGCCTGGTCAAGTCGGCGGTCTACGAGTCCGGGAATTCCGCGGCCGGCAACAACGAGCAGATCGTCATGTTCATCGGCGGCCATCTGGCGAACGCCGATCCGGCCACCTCGGTCACCAGCTTTACCCAGAAGTTCCCGGGGGCCCACGTGGCCAGCGCGGGTGCGCTGGGGGGCAAGGCGGCCTGCGTCCAAGAGGGCAGCGCGTCGGACAGCGTCTCCATGTGCGCCTGGTTCGACAACGACAGCTTCGGAGAGATCGTCTCGCCGACGATGAACGCCTCGGCCCTGGCCACAGAGATGCTCACCGTCCGTCCGGCCGTCGAACTGGTGGTCAAGAAGTAACGCTGGCGCTGATAAGGTCAGGAGCTTGACCGTATTACGGTCTATCTAGTTGCTCCAGACCCTGGCAGCTGATTCCGCCTACTGATAGCAGTGGTGCCGATGGCTCGTGCTGCTGAAGTTTCGGAGCTGCCGAATGCGTGGACTTGACCAGAGGATTCTCGCCCCGGCCGGAGCAGCAAGTGACATGGCCCCGGAGATCTACCGTCGCCATGCCGCGGCCCTGTACCAGCAAGCGCTGCTCATCCTCGGCGATGAGAGCAGCGCCGAGCAGGTTGCCCGCGACGTAATCCTCGACGAGCTCACCAGGTCCGCGTCCCGCGAAAGTGCCGACGTCGCCGCCCGTCGGCTGGCCGTGTCGGTGCTGCGGCGCTGCCAGGCGCTGACGGCCGGTCTCCCCCCGGATGACCAGATCCCCCGGCCCCGGCCGCCAGGAACCAAGGGCGACCGGGCTGGTTCGCCGGACCTTCGTTGCCGTCAAGAACGGGAAGCGCTCTCGCTTGTGCTCTTCGGTGGTCTGGGATACCGGGAGGTAGGCCGCGAGCTGGCGCTGCCCGCGCCGGAAACGGCCGCCTTGCTGCGGGCGGCCTTGATCAGCTTCGAGCGCTTATCGCGCCAGCCGGTGCGGTGGCCTGACCCGCGGCCTGGCTCGCCTGCGGCCTGGCTTCCTGCCGTCTAGCTGCCTGGCCTCGGCGACCGGAGTAGCCAGCGCAACGACAAGCGCGTCACGGTGAGCATGACGGCGACCGCGAGCGCGATGAGCCCCGCGACCTGAGCGGTCAGCACCGGCGCGAGGGTCGAGGTGTAAGCGACCGACTCGGCGCTCTGCCTGGTTACCTGGGCGTTGGCGCTACCCGCGGGAGACGGGGCCGACTGGGCGGCGGCGGGGGCGGGGCTGATCGCGGGAAACAGGCCGGAGGCGTTGCCCGCGCCGATGAGCGAGCTGGAGAAGCCGTTCAGGTTCGGGATGGCGCCGAGCGGGACCGTGGTGCCGAGCGGGAGCGTGGTGCCGGACGCGGCGGGCGCGAACGACTTAGCGGGTGCGGGCGGCGCCGCGGTGACCGCGACGCTCTCCTGGGCTGCCGCCGGCGTCCCCGGCACGGTGCTGGCCGTGGCCGTGAGGGTCACCGAACTGACCGAGCGGGCGCTCGCGGCGACCGGGATGCGGGCAGCCAGGATGACCGGCTTGGTGTCCGTCACCGAGCTCACCGTGCACGTCGCCGTCTTGGCGGACTTCGCGCAGCCGCTGGTGAACGCGGGCTGCTGGCTCGACGGCGCGGCCGTAAGGGCCACCGACACGTCCGCGGCCGAGCCGTGCTGGGTCGACACCGTGACCACGAACGCGGCGTTATGCCCGCGGGGGATGCTGGCTTGGGCGCGCTGGACGCTGACGCAGAGTTCAGTCTGGGCCGGGGTCGCACCAGCGGCCGGGCTGGCGCTAGCGCTGGTCCTGGCAGGCGCGGTCGCCTGCGGATTCGCCACGATGAAGGCGCCGAGCGAGGCGGAAGCCCTCGCCGACGTCGAGGAGGAACCAGAAGGCGACCCAGAGGGCGACTTAGAAGACGACCCGGAAGGCGACGGCGAGGGCGACCTGGAAGACGACCCAGACGCCGAGGAGGAAGGTGTGCCCGACGTGGACGGTGAGCTCGACCCGGAGGCAGACCCCGACACCGATGGAGACCCCGACGCCGATCCCGATCCCGCCGGGGTGCTCTTGACCGGGCCGGCCGATGCCGACGCGGAGGTGCTAGCCGAAGGAGACGGCGATGGCGACGGCGAGGTGGTCCGGCTGGGCGCCGGTGACGGGCTGGGCGACGGTGACGACGACGGCAGGAGCTGGCATTTGGTGTCCGTGTTCGCATTCGAAGGCGAGCTCGAGCTCTGCGTGGCCGACACAGCCGCCAGTGAGCCCGCCCGCGCGATACCCGGCCAGATCACCAGCCCGCCCAGAACCAGCAGGCCCCCAGCCAGCAGGCCCCCAGCCAGCAAGCTGAGCGTCATTGCCCGTACGTACGCCAAACGCATATAAATTACCCTGTCTGACCTGCTTGTCCGGCTCGGTGGTCTCTATAGTTCGGAGGCAACGAGGTGACGGATTGGTCTTGAGTACTCATATCCGGGAGACGCCCCACTTATGCGTGTCGTGATCACTTATGCTTCCTTCCTCTGCCCGGTGGCGGCCGGGCCGCCGGAGCGGGCTGGATCGGCCCGCCCTGGTGACGTCTCGCGGTGATGTGACGCTCCCGGCGGCGCGCCGGTTCCGTGCCGGGGCCGGTTATTTCCGCGGCCTGCCACGATCCTGCCCCGCCAGCCTCGAGACTCACTCGGATTTCTCATCTACCTAGCGGCCGAACGGCCCCGGCTGAACCGCCAGATCATCGAGGCGCTCGACGGGGATCTGGCCGGTCCGGGGTGTCATAACAAGGCGTTAACAAATCCCGCGGCCGCTTACTGTCCTAGTGACGCCGTAGCCGCCGTTTGCGAGAGTTGGCGTATCCGGCGACACCGAGAGGCGAAGGTATGCGCACGCCCCAGCTCCGCCGCGCAAAGGTCAGCCGGGGCAGGTGGCGGGCCCGGGGCGTAAGTACCGCGTTCAGCATGGCCGGGATCGGCACGATCGCGCTGGCGCTGCTGGTGTCCGCCTGCGTGTTCATGGCCCTGGCCGGTCCCGCGCTGAGCCTTCGGGTGCGGACCCAGGCGCTGCACCAGCTGCTGGGCCCGGTTGGTTCCTTTGGTACGACCGTCGACGTGCAGGCCAGCTGGACTAACTACACCGGCGCGTACTACGGAGGCGGCGCGCAGAACCTCAGCCTAAATGACTTCGACTCGTCGAGGATCTTCATCGGCGACGGCCTCGCGGCGACACCGCTGCCCGTCGCCGCGGGCGGCTGGGGCGCCCTGACGACGGGACTGTACCGTGTCCTGTCCGGAACGAAATCCGGGTTGCCGGGGACCACCTCCCAGATCGAGGTCACCTTCCGGGACCCGCTGGCCGGTAACGTCCAGCTCGTTTCCGGGAAGCTCTCGGGTGTACCGGTACCTCGCGGAGCCGTGGGGGTCGCGGTGACAACCCGGACGGCCGCGCGGTTCGGGCTGCACCCCGGATCCCGCCTGGAGCTGGATAGCCCGTCCGGCCCGGTCGGACTCAGTGTCACCGCGATCGTGCGGGAGCGTGGCCCCGGCTCCGCGTTCTGGACCGCCGATCAGCTCGCGGCCGCACCGGCCCTGACGCAACTGGCCGACAAGAGCGAAGCCTGGCAGGGCGCGGTGTTCGCGGACCCTGGGCAGCTGAGCGCCGTGCAGAACGCGTTCTGCCAGATAACCGTTGAATCCTGCGACGGCCTCCAGCTGCAATGGGTATATCCGGTCGCCGTCCGCGCGGTCAACGCGGACCAGGCGCAGGCCTTGCTCGACCATCTCAGCCTCGTCGCCGGGGATGACTCCGCGATCAGCACTGCCCTGGGCCCGGCGTCGACGACGCTGACGACCACGTCGGCTCTGCGCGGTACGCTGACCGCCTTCCTCCAGACGCAGGCCACGGTCCTGACCGTGCCGCTGCTGGTGTTCGTGAGCCTGATCTTGCTGGGTGCGGCGGTGATCTTGCTGGCGGCGCGGATGATCGTGACCGAGCGCCAGGGCGAGCTGACCATGCTGCGCGCCCGCGGCGGGTCCGTCCGCCAGGTCGCGTCGCTGGTGCTGACCGGCGCGGCGATCGCGGCCGTCCCCGGT
>JALYVS010000353.1 GCA_030853115.1 Actinomycetota bacterium | reverse complement strand
CGCAGCGCCGCCGCAAGCCGCCGCCGCGGCCAGCAGCCCGACGGCAGCGGCGGCCCAGCCGACCGTCCTGGCGCGAGCTCGTCTCATCGGCATGACCCAAGTCTGCCCTGGCCCGGCCGGCCCGGTGACGGTCGGCCCGGTGACGGCCCGCCCGGCGATGACATGATGGGAGCGATGGCGGAAAGTGACCTAGCGCCCGGAATCGGCGCCTTCGTAGCGATCGGTGACAGCTTCACCGAGGGGCTCCACGACCCGGGTCCGGCCGGGGAATACCTGGGCTGGGCCGACCGGGTGGCCGGCGCCTTGGCGCAGCGGCAGCCCGGGTTCCGGTACGCCAACTTGGCCATCCGGGGCAAGCTGCTCGGCGAGGTCATCACCGAGCAGCTGCCGCGGGCCGTCGAGATGGCGCCCGACCTGGTCAGCCTGGCCGCGGGGGGCAACGACATCCTGCGCGGATCCGACGTTGACGTGCTCGCGTCGGCGTTCGAACCCGCGGTGGCCAAGCTGCAGGCCGCGGGCTGCCGGGTTGTCATCTTCACCGGTTTCGATCCGCGCATCTTCCCGGTGATCAGGCTGCTGCGCGGCCGGATCGCCGCGTACAACATGCACCTGCGCGGCATCGCCGACGCCTACGGGTGCGACCTGGTCGACCTGTGGTCGATGCGGGCGCTGAACGACGTGCGGGCCTGGAGTCCGGACCGGCTGCATCTCACCTCGCAGGGGCACCAGCGGGTCGCCTGGCGCACCTGCGAGGTCCTCGGCGTCCCGGCCACCGGGGACTGGCGGGTACTGCTGCCGCCCGCCCCGAGCGGCAGCGACCGGAACAGCGCCCGATGGCTGGCCGCTCGCCGGTCCGATGCCCACTGGACCAGGGAGTACGCGATGCCGTGGGTCCGCAGGCAGCTGCGCGGCACGTCAAGCGGCGACGGCCTGCCCGCCAAACGCCCCGCCCTGGTGGCGCTGGCGCCCGCTGAATCGCCCGCGGGTCTGCCCGGTGAGGTCGGCCAGGACCTCTTCTAGCCGGGCAGCACCCCACGCCGGGGCCCCAGGACCCCCAGGCAGCCTAAGCTGACCGGGTGAATCTTGACCTTGATGGCGCGGCGCTGACCGCGGAACTGGTGGACATCCCGTCGGTGAGCGGCGAGGAAGGGCCGCTCGCGGACGCCGTCGAAGCCGCTCTGCGGGCGCGGCCGCACCTGACCGTGCACCGGGACGGGCACGCGATCGTGGCCCGCACTATGCTCGGCCGGCCCGAGCGGGTCGTGCTGGCCGGGCACCTGGACACCGTGCCGGTGGCCGGCAACCTGCCGTCCCGCACCGAGGGATCCCGGCTGTACGGCTGCGGCAGCACCGACATGAAGTCCGGGGTGGCGGTGCAGCTCAAGCTGGCCGCCGGCGTCATTAATCCGGCCCGGGACGTGACCTACGTGTTCTATGACTGCGAGGAGGTCGGGGTCGAACGCAATGGGCTGCTGCGGTTGAGCCGCCATCACCCCGAACTGCTCGCCGGCGACTTCGCGGTGCTGATGGAGCCCAGCTCGGCGGAAATCGAAGGCGGCTGCCAGGGCACGCTGCGAGCCGAGGTCACCGCGGCGGGGCAGCGGGCGCACACCGCGCGGGCCTGGATGGGCCGCAACGCCATCCACGAGGCCAGCGCCATCCTGGACGTGCTGCGCGAGTACACGCCGCGCCAGCCGGACGTCGACGGGCTGCGCTACCACGAGGGGCTGAACGCCGTCGCCATCTCCGGCGGTGTCGCCGGGAACGTGGTGCCCGACGAATGCGTGGTCACGGTCAACTACCGGTTCGCACCGGACCGTGACGGGGAGCAGGCAGCGGATTTCGTCCGGTCGACGTTCTCCGGCTGGCCGGTGCGGGTGCTCGACGTCGCCGAGGGGGCCCGGCCGGGTCTGGGGCATCCGGCCGCGGCCGCGTTCGTCGCGGCGGTCGGCGGGACGCCGCGGGCCAAGCTCGGCTGGACCGATGTGGCCAGGTTCGCCGCGCTCGGCATCCCGGCGGTGAACTACGGTCCCGGCATCTCCGAGATCGCGCATACCCCCGGCGAATACGTTCCGGTCGAGAACATCGCCGCGTGCGAGTCGCGACTGCGATCCTGGCTGGAAGCCGCCTAACCGCATACCTGCCAAACGCATACCTGCCAAACGCATACCTGCCAAACGCAGGCCTGCTGAGCGCAGGCCTGCTGAACGCAGGCCTGCTGAACGGGCGCCTTACCGCGCGGGGCCTGCGCCCAGATGCAGCGAGCTGGTGTGCTTGACCCCGGTGGTGCTGACCCAGGTGACCGAGACCACCTCGCCCTGGTGGTACTGGGCGGTGATGCCGGTGAGCGAGCCGGGCGTGCTGATGACCCGGCCGTTGACCGAGGTAATCACGTCGCCGGCGGTTAGGCCGCGGGCGGCCGCCGCCGTGCCGCACAGCACGCCGAGGATCAACGCGCCGCTTCTGACCGGGGCGATGCTGGCCGGAACGCCGGCTTGCTGGTTGCTGTTCTGGCAGGCCGCCCGGTTGCCGGCGGGGCCAGGGCCGCCGGTGCCGGTCTGCGCCTCGTCGGCGGCCTGCTGCTCCGGATTCGCGCTGCTGCTCTGCGCGACCTCCACGCCGAGGAAGCCAGGCAGGCCGATATACACGGTCGAGCTGCTCTTGCCTCCGGCGATCTGTTTGGCGATCGACAGGGCGGTATCGATCGGGATGGCGTAGCCGAGCGTGCCTCCGGACGAGCCGACCTGGCTGGAGGAGGTGTTCGCGGCGGTGATCATCCCGATGACCTGGCCCGCGTCGTTCACCAGCGCGCCGCCTGAGTCACCCTGCTGGATCTCGGCGTTGGTCTGCAGCATGTGGTTGAGGTACTCGGTGCTGTTCGATCCCTGGTCGTTGGCCTGGATCGAGCGGTTGAGGTTGTCGATGATGCCCCGGGCGGGCTTGGCCCCGCCCTGTCCTTCGGCGTTGCCCAGGGCCAGCACCTGAGTCCCCAGGCTGATCTGCGCGGAGTTGCCGAAGGACACCGGGCTCAGGCCGGAGGCGCCGACGAGCTGGATCAAGGCCACGTCATGGGTGCTGTCATAGCCGACGACCCGGGCCCGGTATTTCCTGCCCGCATTGACCACCAGCGAGGCGTTCACGTTGGTGGCCTGATCGATGACGTGATTGTTAGTCAGCACCAGGCCGGTGGCCGACACGATCATCCCGGTACCTTCGGCCGTCTCGCTGTTGTACTTCAGGGTGGACGTGATGTCGACCAGGCCCGTCTTGACCTTTTTCTGAACGGCCGTCCAGTTGGCCGTCGCGGCGGACGAGCCGCTACGCGGTGCGTTGTTGTGCGGCGCCGGAACGTCGTTAGCGGAGATGCCGGGCGCTGCGGTCGTGCTCTGGCCATTGTCGAGCGCCACGGTCAGCCCGGCACCGATACTCGCCGCGAGCGCGGCGACGGCCACGTAGACCACGAAACGCCCGCCGTGCCCGCGCCGCGGCGGGGGAGGGCCGGGAACCCCCCACCCGGACCCACCGAGGCCGCCGTCATTCCCGTGACTGCTCGCCGCCCCTTGTTCCCCGTAGCCCGGCTGCCCGTACCCGGGCTGGCTCGAGTACCAGGGTTGAGCCTCCTGGCCAGGCTGGTTCCCGGAGGCCGGCTGATTCCCGGGGACTGGCTGGCTTCCGTAGCTGGGCTGGTGGCCGAAAGCGATGGTGTCCTGAGCATCGTTCTCTGCCGCGGGAGCCGCGTTCGCCTCAGGCGCCGTGGCCCGGGTTTCGTCGCGGGAGGCCCATGGGCTGACGTACTCGGGGGGCTGCTGCCAGCCACCTTCGCTGTCGCTGTCGTTCTCTCGCATCTTCCTCGCCCTCGACCAGACCAGAGTACGTGCCGATGGGTTATGCCCTATCTAGACCTCTCGCTAAAGCCGCCTTCTCGTCAGCTCCGCCAATCTGTGCCCCAAGCTGAGTATCTCCCTTGATTACCGGAGCCGCTGATCGGCTGGCCTCGTAGCGGCCTTGCCGTGCTGGCCTTGCCGTGCTGGCCCTGCCGTGCTGGCCCTGCCGTGCTGGCCCTGCCGTGCTGGCCCTGCCGTGCTGGCCCTGCCGTGCTGCCTTACTGGGCTGGCCTTACCGTGCTGCCTTACTGGGCTGGCCTTACCGTGCTGCCTTACTGGGCTGGGCCAGTGCCGAGCGTGATCAACGCGGTGTGCAGGCTGCCCCCCGGGCTGACCCAGGCCAGCGAGACCGCGCGGCCCGGACGGTATCGGCTGAGGATCCCGGTTAGCGAGCTGGGGGTGCTGACGGCCCGGCCGTCGATCGAGGTGATGACGTCTCCGGCGAACAGGCCGGCCGTCGCCGCCACCGTGCCGCAGAGGACCCCGTCGACCAGCGCGCCTGAGCGGGCCGGGGCGATGTGAGCCGGGACCGTGGTGGCAGCACCGTTGATGCAACTGCTGCGAGCGCTGCTCACGCCGCCGGTCTGCCGTTTTTGCTGGCTCGCCTGCAGCTGCGGGCTGGTGCTGCGGCTATTCGAAACGAGCGCGCCGAGGAAGCCGGGCACGCCAATCTGGATGTCCGGGCTCGCCTGCCTGGCGGCGATCCGGCTGGCGATCGAAAGCGCCTGCTTGACGGGGATGGCGTAGCCCGAGTAGACGGTGGCGCCCCCGGCCGCCGTGTCGAGCCCGATCACCTGGCCCGCGGCGTCGGCCAACGGGCCGCCGGAGTCACCCGGCCGGATATCGGCGTTGGTCTGCAGCATCCCGTACAGGGTTTCGGTCTCCCCTGAGGTCTGGTCACTGGCCTTGATCGTGCGGTCAAGGCTGCTGATAACGCCGGGCGCGACCGTCGGCGAGCCGCCCTGGCCGGCCTCGTTTCCGATGGCCAGGACAGAGGTGCCGACGGTGACGTCCGACGAGTCGCCGATCGTGACGGCCTTGAGCCCGGTGGTGTCCGGTAGCTGAAGCAGCGCCACGTCATCGGACCGGTCGTAGCCCAGGATCTTCGCGTGGTAGCGCTTGCCCGACATCACCGCCGTGACCGTCACGCTGGTGGCGCCGTCAATGACGTGGTTGTTGGTCAGCACCAGCCCGGCGGCGGCGTTGATCACGAAACCCGTGCCCTCAGCCGTCTCGTTGAGATACTGCAGGTTCGCGTCGACGTCGACGATGCCCGGCTCCACCTCGTTGTAGACGGTCTCGTCGTTCATCGTGCCGAATCGGCCCGCCGCGGCGTCACCCGCGCTCCAGGCCGTGCTTGCGGAGGAGAGCCCGGGGTGGCGGACTGCGAGCGTGGTGCCGACGCCTGCGGCCGCGGCCAGTATCGCCACCACCAGGTAAACCAGCAGCCCGCGGTGCGGTGACGGCAGACGCGGGCGCGGCGGGGCCGGCGAGCCGGTAGAGGCCATGGCGGGAGGCAGTGAGTCACCCGGTGGCCCGGCCGGAGCCGGCCCGGATTCCTCGCTCGTGCTGTCGTCCTCGTGCATCTGTGCTGCCCTTTGCCCGGAATCGACCCTCGTCAGTAGATTTCCCGCTGCACGGCCTGGCCAAGCCTGCTGAAGCGGCTTAAGCAAAATGGCGTGGTACTCTGCGGGCAAGACACGATATGACGTGAGTACCGTGCTACGGGTTTGAAGGGCAGGGATTCGGATGTCGGTGCCGACTCAAAGTGATCGTGACCTGTCCCGGCACGAGGAGACGTCGGTTTCCGGCGCGGCCATGTCCGCCGCACCGTGGACGGCCGCGACCGTGTCCGGCGGGGTGGTAGGGGCCGGTGACCTGGCTCTTCACCTCCTCGGCGGCGGCCTGGGCCTGAACGCGCTGAGCGGCTCGCTGGCCCTGGGCGCGGTGGCCTTCTGTGTCGTGGCCGCAGCCGGGGCGCTGTGGCGAGCCCGGCCGACCCGGGCTATCCGCTGGGCCCGGAGTAACCCGTGGCGTTTCGCGGTCATGCCCGCGATCGCCTGCGCCGCGATCGCGCTCGTGCTGTCCGTGGTGACCGGGGGCGGCATCATCCATCCGGTGCTGAGCGGCCTGTGGCACGGCGGCCTGGTGTACGGCCTGACCGGCGCCGCCGGGGTCGTCAGCAAATCACGCAAGCAATCCGCCTAGGGCCACCCGCCGGCACGCTTAGCCCACCCGGCACGCTCCGCCCCAGCCCACCCGGCACGGTCAGCCTCCAGCCTCAGCCCGCCAGCCTCAGCCCGGCACCATCGGCAAGGCACCGTCAGGTGGGCAGGCTGGGCAGGGCGGCGTTATCGGACAGGGCGTGCTCGGCGGATCGCAGGATCGAGTAGATCGTCGCGCGTTCCGCGTCGAGCGTGCGCCGGTCGCGTTGGAGCGCCGTGTTGGCCGTGCTGCGAGCGGCCGCGCTGCGCGCGGTGATGACGCTGGCCATGTCCGCCTGCACCGGCACCGCATCGAAAGACCAGGTGACGAAGTCATCTGAGCACTTCGGCAGGTTGAAGCGGGCCAGGGATTCGCCCACCTGGTACTGAGTGAGATCGGCCA
>JALYVS010000352.1 GCA_030853115.1 Actinomycetota bacterium | reverse complement strand
CGCCGGCAGGGAGCCGGGCCGCCGTTCGTGCGGCTGCCGGGCGGCGGGGTGCGGGTCCGGCGCGGCGCGCTCAGCGAGTGGCTGCGCCGCCTGGAAGAAGACACGCGAGACAGACAGGAGCAAGCAGATGGACAGTTACGACGTCAGGTTCTGGGACATCAAGAGGCTCGGCAACGGCACCGCAGCCCGGTACCGGGTCCGGTGGGCCGTCGACGGGCGCGAGCACTGCAAGTCGTTCAAGGCCCGCCCCCTCGCCGACGGGTTCCTCACCGGCCTCAAGGACGCGGTCCGCGACCGGCGGCCCTTCAACCCGCGCACCGGCCTGCCAGATGCCGAAACGACCGGAGATGAGCTGGTGACCTGGTACCAGCACGCACGCACCTACGCCGAGGCCAAGTGGGGCGGCCTGGCCCCGGTCTCGCGCCGTTCGGTCGCCGAGGCCCTGGTTACCGTCACCATCGCCCTCACGGCCAAGGAGCCGGGCGCGCCCGAGGGCACGGTGCTGCGGCAGGCGCTGTTCTCCTGGGCGTTCAACCCCGCCACCCGCGACAGCGACCCGCCGGAGAAGATCGCCGACGCCCTCGACTGGGCCGAGCGCGCCTCGCTGCCGGTCGCGGAACTGGAGGACATCGCGACGGTGCGGCTCGCGCTGGCCGCCTGCGCCAGGAACCTGACCGGGAAGGCGGCGGCCGGGTCGACGCAGCGACGCAAGCGGTCGGTGTTCTACAACGCCCTCGGCTACGCCGTCGAACAAGGCCACCTCGCCTCCAACCCGGTCGACCGCATCCAGTGGACCACCCCCGCCGTCGCGGCGAGCGTCGACCGGCGGGTCGTGGTCAGCCCGGCCCAGGCCAGGAGCCTGCTCGCTGCCGTCCGGGCGCTGAGCGGCCGGGGGCAGCACCTGGAAGCCTTCTTCGCCTGCCTGTACTTCGCCGCCCTGCGCCCCTCGGAGGCGGTCATGCTCCGCGAGGCCGACCTGTACCTGCCGAGGAAGGGGTGGGGGAGGATCGTCCTGGCCGCCTCCGCCTCCCGGGCGGGCACGGCCTGGACCGACGACGGCACCGCGAGGCAGGAACGGGGCCTGAAGCACCGCGCCGACAACGAGACCAGGACCATCCCCATCCCGCCCGAACTCGTCCGCCTGCTGCGCGCCCACATCAAGCGGTACGGCACCACCCCCGACGGGCGCATCTTCCAGACCGCGAGGGGCGGCATCCTCCAGGACTCCGGCTACAACGAGGTCTGGACCGAGGCCAGGCAGAAGACCCTTACCCCCGCCCAGTACAAGTCGCCGCTCGGCCGCCGCCCGTACGACCTGCGGCATGCGGCGGTCTCGCTGTGGCTCAACTCCGGAGTGCCGGCGACCGAGGTCGCCCGCCGCGCCGGGCACGGCGTCGCGGTCCTGCTGAAGATCTACGCCCACTGCATCGACGGGCAGGCCGATGCCGCCAACCAGCGCATCACCGACGCCCTCGGCACCACAGAGCCCGAGCCCGGCCCCGACGAAGAAGGCGACGACAGCGAGTCGGCAGCCTGAAATGCCAGGTCAGCAGCCAGACGCCGAGCAGAACGGTCGGCAGACCGCTCCTCCGGACGGTCAGCACACCGCTCCCGGCCCCGCCGTCCGTGCCCGTCCGCGGATTCTGCGCCCTCCGGCCCCGGCACGCACGGACGCATAGCGGACGGCGGAAGCCCGAAAACACACCTCGAAACGCATAACCGCTGGTCAGCGGGGGGTGACTCGGGCGGAGCGAGCGGGCTGTAAAACCGTCGGCTCAGCCTACGTTGGTTCGAACCCAACACCTGCCACCGCCTGCGAAAACGCCCCGCTAGCTGCGAATTCTCGCGCTAGCGGGGCGTTTCTGCTCTGTCCCACCGTGTGTCACCTTGTCGCGCTGTGCACCGTCATGTTGCGGGGTCCACGGACGCATAGCGGACGGGAATCGGGGCCAGGGAGCGGTGCGGGGGACCGTCGGCTTTGCGCGGACGGCCACGGACGGGGAGGCCGCGCGGACGGACGAGCCACGGACGGGGAGGCCGCGCGGACGGACGAGCCACGGACGGGGAGGCCGCGCGGACGGACGAGCCACGGACAGGGCCTGCGGAGGCCGTGCGCGGCTTGACGTTCGCGGCTGAGCTGAGCGTGCATTTTCCTGCGTTCGCCCGCTGCCTGGCCGGGAATGACGCGCAACGAGCGGCCGACGCGCAGCCCAGTCCTCACGAGGTGGCGGGGGGAGGTGCTTCTGCGAGGTGCCGGGTGATCCATGCGGACACGGCAGTTGCGGCGTCTTCCGGTGCCCCGGCGCTGGTATCGACACGCTCGGGGATGTTGCGGCGGAGCCACTGGCCGAACGCGACCTGCTCCTCGATGTCCCGGCTGCGCCAGGGCGGCCGGGCTGAGATGCGGGCGCGGCGCAGTTCGTCGGGGCAGTCGAGCACGATGAAGTGGATGTCCCCGGTCCATCGCCGGGCGGGGAGTGCCTGAAGGTGCTCGGGGATGAACGGGCCGAGCAGAACGGTGGCCAGCCCGCACTGGGCGACGCCGTGGGCGACCGACAGCCAGGCGTCGCGGAACGCGGCCCAGTCGATCGGCTGGCTGCCGCTGAGCGTCCGCGCGGAGTCCAGGAGCCAGTCGACGTCGAAGGCGACGCAGCGGCCCGCGAGCATGCGCGCGAGCGGGGCGAGCACGGCGGTCTTCCCCGAGCCCGAGGCGCCGGTAACGACGAACACCGGCCCGAGAGCGGCATGCTCGTCCGCCCTGCCGCACTGCGGGCAGACGGCCTGCCCGCGATCATGCTCCATGACGACCGGCTGGTCGCAGGACTGGCAGTAGTGCATGGCAACAGTCTGATGCACCGCGCTTTCCACGGCACGGGCCGCGCCAGTGTCGTGTTCCGGCTTGACGTGCGCCGCCGAGTCGGGCGTGCATCCGGTGTGTCCGCCCGGCGGCCCGAATGGTTTCCCGGGACGAGGGCGGCCGGGAAGGCGGGTGCGCTGATGACTGGGGTAGCGGTCCGGGAGACCGTGACACTTGCCGGTAGGCCGGAGAGGGCTCGGCTGGCCCGCGCGTTCGTCGGCGGGGTGCTAGGCCCCGGGCACCCGTGCGAGGATGCCGCTGTCTTGCTGGTAAGCGAGCTTTTCGGTAACAGTGTCCGGCATGGCGGCTCGGGTGTTCCCGGCGAGACGGTCACGGTTGCGGTCAGGATGGGGAACGGGGTTGTCCGGGTCGAGGTCACCGACCGGAGTGGACCAGGAGTACCGGAGCTGGGCTCTACCGAGCGTGACGCGGAAGGCGGTCGCGGGCTGCAACTCGTAGCTGGGCTCGCGGCCCGGTGGGGCTGGCGACGGCGCGGCGGGCGGACGGTGACGTGGTTCGAGATACAGGCTTTATTGCAGCCGATGCAACATTCCGCGGTGTCCGGTAAGGGCTTGAATTCGCCTGATGTGGATGTGCCGGGGTCGTGACACGCGGTGATTTCGGGTTGTTGAGCTACAACGTCATGGTCGTTACTCTCCGCGCATCAATGTTGCGGCGGATGCAACGGGGGTTTGGGGTGGGGGCTGCGGAGTTGCCGGGCTGCGAGCGCCTTGAGCTGGCGCAGGGGTCGTGCCGCTGAACCCGCAGGAGGCGGTGTTCGAGGGGATTCTGGCAGGGTGGGCGAGGCAGCAGCGGAGCCGGTTCCTGCGGGAGGAGACGACGATCGGTCCGCGGGCGGCGCTGGTGCGCCGGCTGGCCGGGTTTGCGGGGCAGTACCCGTGGGAGTGGGAGCCGACCGAGGCGGAGGCGTTCATCAGTCACCTGCGGTCTAGGGCGCGGCCGGTGGCGGTCTCGACGGCGCGCGGGTACGAGACCGCGCTGCGGTTGATCGCTGGCTTTCGCCGACAGCTCGGTGACCCGCCGCTGCGCCGAACTGGGCTCCGACAAGGCCGCCGTGCGGATCGGCGGGCTTACCGACCTGGAACGGCTCGGGCAGAACAACGCGGACATGCGGCAGACGGTCGTCGACCGGATCTGCGCGTACCTCCTGCTTTCGAGTCACCGCTATGCCGAACCCGGCCTCTAGTCGCTGGCCATCGCCGATCTCCAGGTGATCTTCCAGGTGATCTTCCAGGTTGAAGTGATGTACTGTAGGAGTATGGACGCAACAGAGAAAGTCCGCGAAGCCCGGCTGCGTCGGCTGGCGCAGCGACAAGGACTCAAGCTGGTCCGGTCCCGGCGCCGGGATCCCCGAGCAGCCGACTTCGGCCGCTACACGCTCGTGGACCCGGACAGTAACCGGGCCATCGCCGGCGAGCCGAGCAGTGACATGACGCTAGACGACGTCGAGGCGTGGCTTTCCTCGACCAGGCCGGAAAGCGTGGAAGTGACCATCGACCAGGGCCGACGTGTCGTGAAGCGCTCGATTACGGGCGCTGACGGCACAGTCATGGTGATCGAGCATGACTTCCCGGATGCCGTGCAACATCACTACAGCCCGGCTGGGGCCAACCAGGACGTGCTGCTCTACCGAGGCGAGTTCGCCCTGCCCGGTGACGGCCGGGTCTTCAACGGGGACATCCGGTATCGCTGGCATCCCTCCCCGCATGTCGAGGTGAGGGGCGAGCGGGCGACAACCCCGGCTGACCTCGACGCCCTGTCCGCCTTGCTGTCTGGCGCCGGTCAGCAGGGAAGGTGGGTCATGCCCGGGACGGTGGCGGTCAACCTGCCGGGCGGGGCGCTGCCACCCCAGCCGCAGAAACCCTTCGTGCCGCGCGGCCTGGCCGAACGCTCATTCTACGAGGACCGCATCGAGCAGCAGCTGGGAGATCCCGCGACGCTCGAGCAGGTGACGTTCCTGGTGCCCAACGGCTGGACCGGGCACGACGGGGCCGGGATATGCGACCCGGATGATCCCGGGCAGTACTGGCGGGGCCGCGCCGAGGCGGCAGGGGACGGCTGGACCGTCACGTTCGACCGCCACGCCGCTATGGACAGCGCCGCCTGGGGCGAGCTCAGGAACTCCGGCGGCCGCCAGTTCACTCACGTCGGCCGCCTGGCCCGCACGGACGGTTCGGTGTTCACCGGTGAAGAGGCATTCGACGCTCTCGACCGGGTCCGGATGGGCCTCAACCTGGCGCTGGGACGCCGGGTTACCTGCGCCCTGCCGGTCGGATGGCGAGACGGCCGGCCCGTGTGGTGCAGATGGCGCAGCGGACGGGTCGACGGGTACCGCGACGCCAGCCAGTGGCTCGACGACACCGCCAGCTACCGGCAGGTCAGCGAAGTAGTTTCACGCGTCCTGGACTACACAGCCATGCCCGTCGACAAGGAGTCGTTCAGGTACGCGCTCTCCTATTACCTCACCGCGAACGTTGACGTCGACGTCGAGCTGTCGGCCAGCATCCCGGTATCGGGGCTGCAGTTGCTTGCCTTCCTCCGCTGCGTCACCCACGGGCCCTTCTCCCGCAATCAGTGGAAGCAGAAGGACACCGAGGAGGAGATAAGGACACTGGTCTCGCAGATCGGAATCCAGACTGCCGTACCAGCCCACTTTAGCCACCTGGCCAGCGCACAGGCCCGCCTTGCCTCCGTCGGCGCGCCCGCCCGGGACGCCCTCGGCACCGTCGTAAAGATGAGGAACGTGGCCACGCACCCGACCCGGGATCAGCCCGGCACCTTCTCGGTCTACGAGTGGGCGGAGGCTGGCTCGCTCGCTCGCTACTGGCTGTGCCTCTCGCTTCTGAACACCGTCGGGTACTGCGGCCAGATCGCTGAGATCATGGAGCCGCAGCCTCACTGGACTGGATGGATGCGGCAGGTCCCATGGCTGCCGCCCACGTCCCCCTGACAGAGTCCCTTCTCTGGGGTGTACACCTCGCTTCTCTGACCAGGGTACTTCCGGGGAGACCAACAGCGCCTTCTGTGACGCCGCCGCTCTGAGTTACGCCGCGAGGGAATGGCATACTTTCGTGGTCGGCATCAGGCCTGGCAGTTTCGACACCAAAGAGACGGCGTAAAGGAGGTGAGAAGTTCCGTGTGGGGCACTAGGAATCAGAAAGTCTTGCAGCTCATCTACGACCCTTTCGCCGGCAACGGGGGGACGTGGCCGACGCTCGGAGACTTGCAGCGGGCACTCAAGCGCCAAGGCAACCGCCATGTCGACGCGTTTGAAGTCGTGCAGCGCATTCCGCCGACATTCCTGAATCCTCTGTCAAACGTCAATACGTACCCTGCCCCCGCGGAGAAACTCATACTCACCATTGAGGGAATCGAACGATGCACTGGCAGCGGCGAGGACATCGAAAACTTCCTCATAACGCTCAAGCTTCTGGTGAGGTGGACGGATCGCTCCGATCTGGCCGGCGGTCCGGGAGAGGATGGCATACGCTTCACCGTGTCCATTCACGGGGTGCCGGGACTTGGGTGTCAGCTGACGGCGGGTAGTGGCGGTAGCCAGGGCTTTCCCTCGATGACGGCGCGGACGGCGTCGAGTGCGGTGGTGCCGTGTGCGGCGGCGGAGT
>JALYVS010000351.1 GCA_030853115.1 Actinomycetota bacterium | reverse complement strand
CTGCGGTGCCGTGGCACCGCAGGACCCGGGTTCGGTAACGTCGCAGCTGACCTGGCGGCTAGCTGAGCGCGGAGGCCGTTCCGCCGCCGTCCGTGGTGCCCGCGCTGCCCGTCGAGCTGCCGACCGCGCCGCTCTTACTGGCCACCGGTTCGCTCACCAGCTCCGGCGCGGGCACGTCGTCCAGCACCGTTTCAGGCTTCGGCTGACCGAGGAAGGTGAACTTGGCGGTCTCGCCGGTCCCCTCGGTCCCCACGATGACCATCTGGCCCGGCCTGAGCTCGCCGAACAGGATCTTCTCCGACAGGCTGTCCTCGATTTCCCGCTGGATCGTGCGGCGTAGCGGCCTGGCCCCGAGGACCGGGTCGTAGCCGCGCTGAGACAGCAGCTCCTTGGCGTCCGGCTGCAGTTCCATCGCCATGTCACGGTCCTTGAGCCGCTGGTCCACCTTGGCGATCATCAGGTCGACGATGCTGAAGATCTCGTCCCGCTCGAGCTGGTGGAACACGATGATGTCGTCCACGCGGTTCAGGAACTCGGGCCGGAAGTGCTGCTTGAGCTCCTCCCCGACCTTGGCCTTCATCCGGTCGTAGGAGCCCCTGGACTCACCCTGCCGGGCGAAGCCCACGGAAACGCCCTTGGAGATGTCCCGGGTGCCGAGGTTGGTCGTCATGATGATGACCGTGTTCTTGAAGTCGACCATCCGGCCCTGCGCGTCGGTCAGGCGGCCGTCTTCCAGGATCTGCAGCAGCGAGTTGAAGATGTCCGGGTGCGCCTTCTCGATCTCGTCGAACAGGACGACGCTGAACGGGCGCCTGCGGACCTTCTCGGTGAGCTGGCCGCCCTCCTCGTAACCGACGTAGCCGGGCGGAGAGCCGAACAGCCGGGAGACCGTGTGCTTCTCCATGTACTCGCTCATGTCCAGCTGGATAAGCGAATCCTCGTCGCCGAACAGGAACTCCGCCAGCGTCTTGGACAGCTCCGTCTTGCCGACGCCGGACGGGCCCGCGAAGATGAACGAACCGCCGGGACGCTTCGGGTCCTTCAGTCCGGCCCGGGTCCGCCTGATCGCCTGGGACAGCGCCTTGATCGCGTCGTTCTGGCCGATCACCCGGTGGTGCAGCTCGTCTTCCATCCGGAGCAGCCGCTGGGACTCCTCCTCGGTGAGCTTGAAGACGGGAATGCCGGTGGCGGTGGCGAGCACCTCGGCGATGAGCTCTTCGTTCACCTCCGCGACGACATCCATGTCGCCGGCCTTCCATTCCTTCTCCCGGGCCGCCTTCTTGGCCAGCAGCTGCTTCTCGTTGTCGCGCAACGCGGCCGCTTTTTCGAAGTCCTGCGAGTCGATGGCCGATTCCTTCTCCCGGCGCACCTGGGCGATCTTCTCGTCGTACTCGCGCAGGTCCGGCGGCGCGGTCATCCGGCGGATCCGCATCCGGGAACCGGCCTCGTCGATCAGGTCAATGGCCTTGTCCGGCAGGAACCGGTCGCTGATGTAGCGGTCGGCCAGCTGGGCCGCGGCGACCAGCGCGCTGTCCGTGATCGACACCCGGTGGTGCGCCTCGTACCGGTCCCGCAGGCCCTTGAGGATTTCGATGGTGTGCGAGATGGTCGGCTCCGCCACCTGGATGGGCTGGAACCTGCGCTCGAGCGCGGCGTCCTTCTCCAGGTACTTGCGGTACTCGTCGAGAGTGGTGGCCCCGATGGTCTGCAGCTCGCCGCGGGCCAGCATCGGCTTGAGGATGGAGGCCGCGTCGATGGCGCCTTCGGCGGCCCCCGCTCCGACGAGGGTGTGGATCTCGTCGATGAACAAGATGATGTCGCCCCGGGTGCGGATTTCCTTGAGCACCTTCTTGAGCCGCTCTTCGAAGTCACCGCGGTACCGGGATCCGGCCACTAGCGCACCGAGGTCCAGCGTGTACAGCTGCTTGTCCTTGATGGTCTCGGGGACCTCGCCCTTGACGATCTTCTGCGCCAGTCCCTCGACGACCGCCGTCTTGCCGACGCCGGGCGCGCCCACCAGCACCGGGTTGTTCTTGGTCCGGCGGGACAGCACCTGCATGACCCGCTCGATTTCCTTCTCCCGGCCGATGACCGGGTCGAGCTTGCCCTCGCGGGCACCCTGGGTGAGGTTCCGGCCGAACTGGTCAAGGACCAGCGACGTCGACGGCGCCGACTCCGCGGCGGTGCCGGACGCGGCGGGCTCCTTGCCCTGATACCCGTGCAGCAGCTGGATCACCTGCTGGCGCACCCGGTTCAGGTCGGCGCCGAGCTTCACGAGCACCTGGGCGGCCACGCCGTCACCCTCGCGGATGAGACCGAGCAGGATGTGCTCGGTACCGATGTAGTTATGGCCGAGCTGAAGCGCCTCGCGCAACGAGAGCTCGAGCACCTTCTTGGCTCGCGGCGTGAACGGGATATGGCCGGACGGCGCCTGCTGGCCCTGGCCGATGATCTCCTCGACCTGCTGCCGCACCGCGTCCAGGCTGATCCCGAGAGACTCGAGCGCCTTCGCCGCGACACCCTCGCCCTCGTGGATGAGGCCGAGCAGGATGTGCTCGGTCCCGATGTAGTTGTGATTAAGCATCCTGGCTTCTTCTTGCGCCAGGACGACAACCCGCCGCGCTCTGTCGGTAAACCTTTCGAACATCTCGTCGCTCTCCTCACAGCACGGGGGCGGGCCCTATCCTTGCCTACTCCGCATACTCCGCATAGTAGTCGCGTGCCCACGGTTGTAGCCGCGTGCCCACGGGTGCGCTCTTGATCCGAGTATGCGCCACGTATATCGAGACGTTCCCTGGACACGGGCCGTTCACCCCTATCCAACCGTCCTGATCAGGCAAGTGTTCCCGGTACGCCGCAAGCGAACGCACCGTTGGCCCCGGGCGGTGAGAACCGCCCGGCTGGGCCAACGGTGCGTTCGCGGCCGCCCCGGCCGGATGGGAGCTGCGAGGGCCAGGGCCGGTCCGGTGGACCACCGTGCTATGCGAGTCGCTCGCCCCAAGGCGATGAGCCCGGCGCCCGCTTAAGCCCCCCCGAACCCCGGTGCCTAGGTATACGTACGTACTAGTGCGCGGCTTCATACTCGGCGACGATGTTCGCCGGAATACGGCCGCGCTCATTGACCTTGTATCCGCGCTGCTTCGCCCACTGCCTGATTTGGGCACTGCGCTCACGGCCGGGACCAGTACGTGCCCGGCGGCGCCTAGCCGGAGCGCTTCCTTTGCGCGCGTGCTCCAGATAGTGGGCAAGCTCTTTACGAAGCTTGCCTGCGTTGCCGGAACTGAGATCAATCTCATACGTGGCACCATCGAGTCCAAACGCGACGGTCTCAGTAGCCTCGCTACCGTCGAGATCGTCAACGAGAAGCACCTGCACCTTCTGTGCCATGGAATCAGCCCTTCTGACGGAGCAACCTATTTCAGATACTAAATGTATACCCAGTCTCTTGGCCTTGACAATTCCGCCACAAGGGCCGGCCCTTTTTTCCGCGGTGCGACGCGATCGGGCGGCAACCTGAAGGTAGTCACTCAGCGTAATCAGGGATTGATGGCATCGTTAGCATCGTCTGCGAGACATAGATCATGCACTACGCCGATACTAGATGAGCGGGCCAAGCGTTTTCCGCGCTGAGCAGTTCTGCCAGTTCGGATAAACCCGTCGTTACCTGATATTTCAAGACCGGCGGTCACGCGATCGGCGCTTGGCGTCCCTCTCCGCGCGACGCTTGGGGGACATCTCCCGCCGCAGGAAGACTACCAAGCCGATGACGAAGGCCACGCAAACTACCAGCGGCGGAGTCAGTGCCGCCAGGTCCTGCCACATAGCCGAGTCCTCTCTGCCGCCGGTGCGGCCGGCGATGCTCCCGCTGGGCTTGTATCGCCTCGTGCGTCACGCCGACGCTCATTTTCGCCGTTCCGGTAAGAGACGCAACAGCATGCGGGTGTTGCCGAGCGTGTTGGGTTTTACCCAGCCAAGGTCGAGAAACTCCGCGACGCCCTCGTCATAGGAACGCAATAGTTCCTGGTACACCTCGGCGGCCACCGGAGTGCCGTTGATGGTCCGGAATCCGTGCCGCGCGAAGAAGTCCACCGCGAAAGTCAGCACGAACACCCGGTCCACGCCTAGGGCGCTGGCCCGCTGCAGCAGAGTGCCGACGATCCCGTGACCGATACCAAGTCCCTGGCAGTCCTCGCGCACCGCTACCGTTCTGATCTCGGCGAGATCCTCCCACATCACATGCAATGCGCCACAGCCCGCTAGCGCAGAGTCATCCGGGAGTTCCGCTACGCAGAACTCCTGGATGTCCTCATAGAGCGTGACGGGAGCCTTACTCAGCAAACGCCCGGACTCGACATTCGAGTCGATCAGCTTCCGGATCACCGGGACGTCACGAGTGCGCGCGGGCCTGATCGTGTAAGCCATAGCGCGGTCCACCATAGCCGCTGCGCGGACGGGCCAGACCGGCGGTGGCGGGCGGGCCAAGGTAAAACTTCTCCCGAGTCGGTTGGCAACCGAGCTTTGATTCCAATATGGTGCATCGCTGTGCGCAAACTCAGCGGAGCGGCCGGCCTGGTGGCGGTCACAGCCGCGCTCGCCCTGGTCATTCCGGGAGGCAGCAGTGCGGCGCAGACGACGACGCCGAAGCCAGACCTGAGCACCCTGGTCTCGCAGGCAAAACAGCTCGAGTTCCAGATCAACGCGCTGAGCGAGCAGTATGACGGCCTGCGCATCCAGCTCAGCCGCGCTCAGGCGGACGCACGGATCGCTGAGCATGCCGCCGTCCGGGGCGCGTCCGCGCTCACCGTCAGCGAGCAGACCGTAGCCCAGCTGGCGGCGGAGAACTACATGAACTCCGGCCTCGATCCGACGCTGCAGGCGCTTAGCACCGGGAACCCGGAGCAGTTCCTGAGCCAAGCCTCCACGATCACCGAACTCGATCAGTCCAGCGGCGACAAGGTCCGTACGCTGAGCAACGAAGTACGGCAAGCGCTGCGGGCCAAGCAGACCGCCGATCAGCAAGTGGCCGCGGCCAAGGCGCTGGAAACTCAGATGGGCGCCAAGAAGCAAACCATCGACGCCAAGATCGACGTGATCAACAGCGCGGCGATGAAGCAGGCGATGGCGGTTTTCACCCAGACCGGGCATTTTCCTGACGTCAGCATCCCGACCGCGAATACCGTCGGGGCCCAGGCCCTGCAGGCCGCGATCACCAAGGAAGGCGACCCCTATATCTGGGGAGCCGCGGGACCGGGCCAATTCGACTGTTCCGGGCTAGTCGTGTGGGCCTACGCTCAGCAGGGCATCGCGCTGCCGCACTATACCGGCAGCCTGTGGAACTCAGGCGTGCACATTGCCCGGGCCGACCTGGAGCCGGGCGATCTAGTCTTCTTTTTCGCCGACATCAGTCATGTCGGGATCTACATAGGCAACGGGCTGATGATCGATGCGCCCGACTTCGGCGAAGTGGTGCGGGTCGAGCCGATCTACTGGAGTTCCTACGTCGGCGGCGTCCGGATCGGCTAGGAACCCCGCCGCCCGCCCTCAGGACCGGGACTCAGCCTGGCCCGCGTTCCTTTCGTAAACCAGCCGCAAGCCAATGAGCGTAAGCCAGGGCTCGTAAACGTCAATGACGCTCACCTCGTCGATGACAAGGGACGCAAGACCGCCGGTGGCGATCACCGTCACCGCATCCGGGTCGTCAGGTGACAGCTCTCGTGTCATCCGGCTGGCAATTCCCTCCACCTGGGCCGCGAACCCGAAGACGATGCCCGATTGCAGCGACTCCACCGTGTTCTTACCGATGACCCGGGCCGGCCTCGTCAGCTCGACTTTAAGCAACTGCGCGGCCCGGCGTGATAGCGCGTCAACGGATATCTCGATTCCCGGTGCAAGTGCGCCGCCGACGAACTCGCCCCGGCTGCTCACCGCGTCAAAGTTGGTTGAGGTCCCGAAATCCACCACTATCGCCGGGCCGCCGTAAAGGTGCACCGCCGCGAGCGAGTTCATGATCCGGTCGCTGCCCACTTCTTTGGGGTTGTCGGTCCGTACTGGCACGCCGGTCTTTACCCCCGGCTCGACGATGACCGTTTCCAGGTCGCGGTAATAGCGCCCGCACATCTCTCTCATCTCGCGCAGCACCGAAGGCACCGTCGAGCACAGCGATATACCGCGAATATCCCCTTCGGCAAAGGCGTTGCTGGCCGCGAGCAGGCCGTGCAGGACGACGGCGAGCTCGTCCGCGGTCCGGTCCGGAACCGTCGCGATCCGCCAGTGCTCGATGACCTGGTCCCCGTCAAATACGCCGAGCACCGTGTTGGTGTTCCCGATGTCAATAGTCAGCAGCATGGCGGGCCCGCCCTTCCGTGGCAGCGTCACCGGCTCGGGCCGCGGCGGCGGGCCCGGCCAGGGCCGCCGGCAGCACCACGGGCACGTTGTCGATCAGCCGGGTGGCGCCTGCCCTGGCCGCCACGACCAGCAGAGCCGGCCCGGCGTACCCTGAGC
>JALYVS010000350.1 GCA_030853115.1 Actinomycetota bacterium | reverse complement strand
CGGCCCGGGCGAAATGAGCTACCGTCACCGTGGCGGTAGCGGATGGGCAATCCACAGAGAGTTTGGTAGCCGCAGTGAGTGTTTCTGTACGTGTCACCAATATTGCATTCGGCGCGCCCGGAGCCGGTCTTTCCGTTGAGTTGCAGCGCACTACGGTGTCTGGCTGGATCGACATTGCCAAGGGGGCAGACCGGCCCGGAGGCCCGGCTCGCGGTGAGGCGGGACGCGCTGGATCTGCCTGCCACGTTCCGGCTTGAATTCGATGGTGACCGCTACTACGCCGCTCTGGGCAGCGTCGCGGTCTTCCCTCAGGGCGATCGTAGTGTGTTGCGGGCAGGCCAGACTGATGAAAACCTGACCTGACCGTGCTGACGTCGCCGAACCTCGTGATGATCTGTCGTAATGGCGCCGATAGCTGAGTGAGCACGATAGCCGGTGCGCCCGGTGCCCGTCTGGAGCAGCGCACCTTCCTGGATGGCATTAGCAAAGGAAGGAAGGAAAGGCCAGGTGGATGCCGTGCTGACCGCCGGCCGCCTGGCACGCATCCGGGGCGCGTTCCGCTCGGGGCCGCTGGCGTCACCCGCATTCCGGCTCTACTGCGCCGGCCAGCTGAGCTCCACCGCCGGCGACTACTGCTACGCGGTCGCCTTGCCGTGGCTCGTGCTATCCAACCATGGCTCGCCCACGCTGCTCGGTACTATCCTTGTCTTTTACGGCCTGGCCCGCGTGCTGCTGATCCCGGTCGGCGGGGTGTTCGCGGACAAGGTCGGGCCACGACGGGTGATGATTGGTGCCGACATCATGCGGTGCGCGATGGTCGGGGTGCTTGTCGTCCTTGCTGCTAAGCACATTACCCCGCTCGCCGCGCTCGGGCCAATGGCCGCCGCGATTGGTGCGGGCGAGGGCCTGTTCCTGCCCGCGTCATACGCAATGATCCCGACCATAGCCGAGCCCGAACAACTCGGGATCGCCAACAGCCTCTCCGGTGGGATCATCCAGATCGGCTCGGTTCTCGGGCCCGTTCTCGGCGCTTCTCTTGTAGCGGCAGCAGGCCCTGCGCCGGCTCTCGCCGTTGACGCCGCGACGTTCGCCGTCTCCGCCCTCACCCTGATGCTGATCCGGAGTTCCGCTCCTAGCGTGGCCGCCGACGCAGGGTCGGCCGATGCAGGGTCGGTGGTTGAGGTGGCGTCCGCATCCACGGATCAGGAGGCCGTCGGCAGCTCCACCACAATCGGTGTGCGCGATCTCCTCCGGTCGCGCGCTTTCCAGCTGTTGCTGCTCATCATCGTCGTGTCGAATGCCGCCTGGGGTGGCACCCTAGAGGTGGCCCTGCCGAGCCTGGCGCACCAGCACTTTGGCGTGACCGGTTACGGCGTGCTGCTCACCGCCATCACCGGCGGGATCGTGATCGGTACTTTCGGAGCAGCCGTCGTTAAACCGCGCCAGCCGATGCTCCTCGCCCTGCTCGTTTTCCTAGCGGATGGCGCGAGCTGCGCCGCCCTGCCCTATCTGGGTGGCCTGGCCGGCGCCGTCGCCGCTGCCCTGGTGTTTGGCCTGTGCAACGGGCTAGCCACCGTGCTTGTCCTGACCGTCATCCAACGCTGGGCTCCGGCCCGGTTGCTCGGCACGACGATGAGCGTGATTTTCGTCGCGGCTATGGCCGTGTTTCCGCTGTCCTCGGGCATCACCGGCATCCTTGTCCGGCACGTCGGTCCCTCGATCTTCTTCCCGATCGCCGGGCTGACGCTCGCCTGCTCGCTCGTCATCGGGTTCGCATCCAAGCAGTTGCGTGAACTCGGTTCTGATATGGGGTGAGCGGGTGATGCAGGTTGGCTATGTCGCGGAGCGGCATGGTGGTCTGCGGCCGGTGCGGCCAGGGGAGATTTGCCGGGCTGGGGGTATCGCGTGTGCTGGCGGAGGTGCTGGTGTCTAGCCGGCAGGCGACGGGGCTGACGCAGGAGGGGCTTTCTGGGCGGTCGGGGGTGAGCGTGCGGACGATCCGTAATCTGGAGGCTGGTGTCATCACGTCTCCGCGGGAGAGCACGACCGAGCTGCTGCTGGGGGCGCTTAATGCGCGTCGGTGGCGCGGCTGGCCGGGCGGCAGGTGCGGGGCGGCCCTGCGGGGCCTGACCGGCTGGTGGGCCGTGAGCGTGATCTGGAGCAGGTCGGCCGGGACGCTGGCGCGGCAATTCCCTGAATATTGTCGGCCTGGCGCTGGTATCCAGGCCGAGCTGGTGCGTGAGTCGGCATAATTGCTGAGTGACCGCGGCAGGCGAGGCGTGAGCGTATCGCGGTGTGACCACAGGGAGGTGCCGGTGGTGCCGGTGGCAGGAGCCGACGCTGGTGACGGGGCAGGGCCGCCGTGGCCCGGCGGGGCAGCATGGGTCGGCGGCCGGTACTGCCCGGTAGAGGAGGCAACCATCTCGGTGCTCGACCTGGGCGTCACCCGGTCGGACTGCACCTATGACGTCGTGCATGTGTGGGACGGACAATTCTTCAGGCTGGCAGACCATCTTGACCGGTTCACCGCCAGCATGACCCGGCTGCGGCTCGATCCTGGCTGCGACCGCGGCCAGATCGAGGCCATCGTGCACGGGTGCGTCCGCCACTCCGGGCTGCGCGAGGCGTATGTGTCGATGACATGCACCCGTGGCCGGCTGGCGCCCGGCAGCCGGGACCTGCGCACCGCACGGCCCACGTTTTACTGCTATGCCGTGCCGTTCGTGTGGGTCAGCAGTCCCGAGCGGCAGCGGACGGGGGCCAGCCTGCGGGTCAGCGACCTGGTCCGGATTCCGCCGGCCAGCGTGGACCCGCAGGTGAAGAACTACCACTGGCTAGACCTGGACGTGGCGCTGCTAGAGGCCTACGACCACGGCGCCGACCTGGTGGTGCTGCGTGACCTGTCCGGCGCCATCACCGAGGGACCCGGGTACAACCTATTCGCCTGGGTGGACGGGCGGTGGCTGACCCCGGCCAGCGGCACGCTGGCCGGGGTCACCAGGCGCACGGTGATCGAGCTGGCCCGCCAGGCCGGTCAGCAAGTCGAGGAGGGCCCGCTGAGCCCCGGCGATTTGCGCCGGGCGGCCGAGGCGCTCATCACGTCCACCGCCGGCGGCATCATGCCGGTGACCCTCGTGGACGGCCAGCCCGTAGGTGCCGGCACACCAGGGCCGCTGACCTGCCGGCTCCGGGAGGTGTACTGGGCCAGCCACGCCGACCCCCGGTACGCCACCCCAGTCCGCTACGACCAGCCAGCCTGACCAACACCGCGCCCGTCCGCGAAACCTGCCACCCGGCGACCGCAGTCTGCCTTCCCGGGGCGCTCCGGGGAACAGCCAGGCGGAGGAGCGCCCTGTGCGGCCAAAGCGGCCAGATGCGCCCACAATTGATATCGCTGAGGCGTCATTCCTCTGGACTTGAGCTACTCTTCTGGTCTGTTCCAGCCCGCCGAAACCCACGCCGCTGTGGTGAGCTCTGGTGGTCAGGCCTCGTCGCTCCGGGCTGCGATACCGCAGATGCCCGCCGCCGTATGTACCTCCGCCGGGTACGCAGGTACGCATGACTGTCAGCGGCATCGTGCGGGTCGCGCATGCGCCGGTGGGTGAGGAAGTACGGGATGCCGACCGCGAGTATCACGATCGCCAGCCCGATCAAAAGACCGCCCAAAGCCGTGCTCATAATCCGTCTCCTCTGGGATGTTCTGCCAGTTAGAGCGCGGTTACTTCCCAGTTCAGCGGGAGATTAACCTGTCGGCTGCAAATAACAGGAAACAGGCCAGTGAACCTCAGCAGGCGTCTCGACCAACTCGAACACGAGACCTACTGCTGAGGATGACACTTCACCGTCGGCGCTGACCTCTATGTACCCAGCTCCGGGCCGTTTGGAGCGCCCCCGCGTGACTGGCCCGCCGGTGGCGCGCCTTCGGTTCCGGCTCAACTGGGCCGCATCGACTACGACCCTTCTACCTGGGCCGGAACCCGGAGCGGGCGACGGGAATCGAACCCGCATGACCAGCTTGGAAGGCTGGAGCTCTACCATTGAGCTACGCCCGCAGCGACCGCGGAACCGCCGGTCGTCACCCGGCTAGCGTACCGTCTCCCTGGGGAACCGGTGTCTGCTGGGAAGCCGGTGCGTGCTGAGCGGGGCGGACGTCGGCGTGGCCGGTGGCCAGCGCGTCGAAGGTGTCCGCCGTTACCCCGCCTGCGCAGAGAAATCCAGCCCGCTGACCTACGCTCCGCCATTGCCTTTCACTCAGGCAGCGTTACCGCCCGGGCCGGGCCGGACCGGAACGATCACCGTCCCCAGTGGCATAGTGATCGTTACCCGGAGCAAGGGAAGCGGGCAACAGAGCAGGCGAGGGAGACGCAGCAGATGGCCACCACAGGGCAAGCGACCGCGCAGATCGGCGTCACCGGACTCGGCGTGATGGGCCGGAATCTGGCCCGCAACTTCGCCCGCCACGGCTACCCCGTCGCCCTGCATAACCGAACGGCCTCCCGTACCACCGACGTGGTCAAGCAGTTCGGCGAGGAGGGCGAATTCGTCCCGGCCCAGAGCGCCGAGGAGTTCGTGCGAGCCCTCGAGCGGCCCCGCCGCCTGGTCATCATGGTCAACGCGGGCGAGGCCACCGACGCCGTGATCGACGAGTTCGCCCCGCTGCTCGAAGACGGCGACATGATCATCGATGGCGGCAACGCGCACTTCAAGGACACCCGCCGCCGCGAGGCCAAGCTCAAGGAGCAGAGCCTGCACTTCGTCGGCATGGGTGTCTCCGGCGGTGAGGAGGGCGCGCTGGTCGGCCCGTCGATCATGCCCGGCGGCTCGGCGCCGTCCTACGACGCACTGGGCCCGATGCTCGAGAACATCAGCGCGCACGTCGACGGAGCCCCGTGCTGCACCCACATCGGCCCGGACGGTGCCGGCCACTTCGTCAAGATGGTGCATAACGGCATCGAGTACGCTGACATGCAGCTTATCGCCGAGGCGTACGACCTGCTCAGGCATGGTGTCGGCTTCGAGCCCGCGCAGATCGCCGAGACCTTCCGCACCTGGAACACCGGCCGGCTGGATTCCTACCTGATCGAGATCACCGCCGAGGTCCTCGCGCATACCGACGCGGAGACCGGCCGGCCCTTCGTCGACGTCGTGCTCGACCAGGCCGAGCAGAAGGGCACCGGCCGGTGGACCGTGCAGGACGCCCTGGACCTGGGCGTTCCGGTCAGCGGCATCGCCGAGGCGGTCTTCGCCCGCTCCTTGTCCGGTCACGGGGACCTGCGCGCCGCCGCCCGCGAGCTGCCCGGGCCGCGGGCGGCGGCTAAGCAGGCCGCCGAGTTCGCCGACCAGATCGAGCAGGCGCTGTACGCCTCCAAGCTGGTGTCCTACGCACAGGGCTGGAACATGATCGATGTGGGCAGCCGCGAGTACGGCTGGGACATCGACCTCGGCCAGGTCGCGGTCATCTGGCGGGGCGGCTGCATCATCAGGGCCGCGTTCCTGGACCGGATCCGGGCCGCTTACCAGAACAACGCGAGCCTACCGACGCTGCTCGTCGACGACGAGTTCGGCCGCGAGATCGCCGCCGCCCAGGACTCCTGGCGCAACGTGATCGCGACCGCGGTGCGGCTCGGCATCCCCGTCCCCGGCTTTTCCGCCGCCCTGTCTTACTACGACGCGCTGCGCGCTGAGCGCCTGCCGGCCGCTCTGGTCCAGGGCCTGCGCGACTTCTTCGGCGCGCACACCTACCGTCGCACGGACCGCGACGGCTCCTTTCACACTCTGTGGGCCCAGGACCGCACGGAAGAAGCCCGTTAACCCTGGGTGAAAGACACCAGTTCGCTGGTCGAGGTGACCTTGGTGTGGCCGGACGCCAGCAGCAGAACCTCCGACTTGACCGGGCCGGCGCCCGGGGCGGCCCAGGTCTCGATCTGCTCGACCGAGCCGAAGTCGCCGACCCGGATGGACATCAGCATGGTCACCAGAGTGGCCTGGTAGGTCCCGGCCGGCACCGTAACCGAGTGCGTCCCCAGGCCCTGAACCGTGACGTTCGCGTCCTGGACCGGGCCGGCCTGGTTAACCTTTACGGGCAGGACGGAGTGGAAGGCCCGGCCCGACGCGATGTCCGCGGCGCTGGGCCAGCGGACGCCGGCGCCCGGCACGGACACCTCGCCGCTGGGCACCGGGTAGATGATGGAACCGTCCGGGTAGAAGTCGTAGACCACGCTCCGGGCCGCACTGGTCCCCGCCAGGCTGGTGGTTTCGGTCATTGTGACCCGGTGGACACCGGACACCGTCACCACCGACACGACCCGGTTGGTCTGCAGGCCGCGTACCCCGTTGGCGCCCGTAGTCGTCTGGTAGACCCAGGTGTTGCCCACGGTGACGGGGAACGGGACCGAACCGGTGGCCACGAACGAGTTCGAGGTCGTGCTCGGCGTCGCGCCGGGGCCGGCGCTCGCGCTCGAGACCGCCGAAGCGCTGCCGGACGTGCCGCTCGCCGTCGCCGCGCCGGAGTTGCCC
>JALYVS010000349.1 GCA_030853115.1 Actinomycetota bacterium | reverse complement strand
GGCCTGAGCCGGCGCGGGGCCGGGGGCCGGGAAATTGGCTCGGCGCCGGGAGGCCGAGAGCTTTAGACTCGGGCTCGTGACACATCAATTCCGTCAGGTAGACGTTTTCACCGAGACTCCTTACTTCGGCAATCCCGTCGCGGTCGTGCTGGGCGCCGACGGACTGAGTGATGAGCAGATGCAGCTGCTCGCGCGCTGGACGAACCTGTCGGAGACGACGTTCGTGCTGGCGCCGCGGGCGGATGGAGCGGACTACTGGCTGCGGATCTTCACGCCCACCCGGGAGCTGCCGTTCGCCGGGCATCCCACCCTGGGCAGCTGTCACGCGTGGCTGGAAGCCGGGGGCCGTCCGGCCAGCGCCGGCCGGGCGGTGCAGGAATGCGCCGCCGGGCTGGTCACGGTCCGGCAGACCGAGGCGGGCCTGGCCTTCGCGGCCCCGCCGTTGCTGCGCGGCGGGCCGGTCGAGGACTCGGTCGCCGACCACGTGGCAGATGTCCTGAACATCGCGCGGGCTGACATCGTGGACATCCAGTGGGCCGACAACGGGCCCGGCTGGGTGGCGGTCCTGCTGGCCAGCGTAGACGCGGTCCTCGCGGTCCGGCCCGGCCCGATCGACATGGACATCGGCGTGGCCGGCCTTTATCCCGAAGGCTCACCGGAAGCGATCGAGGTCCGCGCGTTCACCCCGCAGATCGGGCCGCCGGGCGAGGATCCGGTGACCGGCAGCCTGAACGCCTCGCTCGCGCAGTGGCTGCTCGCTACCGGCCGGGTCACCGCCCCCTACCTGGCCAGCCAGGGCACCGCGATGGGCCGCCGTGGCCGGGTGCAGATCTCCCGCGACGAGCGCGGCCAGGTCTGGGTGGGCGGCGGCACCGTCACCTGCGTCAGCGGCACGGTCGAGCTCGGGTAACACGGTCGAGCTCGGGTAAAGGGAAACCAGGCCGGCTCCGGCCCAGCCGTTGTGCGACGATGGAGATGTGGTCGAGCCCCCGGACGCACCCAGCCGGTCAGAGGTTGAGCTGCAGGAATGCCTCGGGTCGATGCTCAGGCGCTTCGAGCGCACCGTCGGCTTCGCCGAGGGCGTGGTGATGGCGTTTGATCCTGATGTGCTGCTGCCCAACGCGTTTGCCGCGAGCCGCGAGCCGGGCCTGGACGACGCCCTGGTGGCGTGCCGCAACGAGCAGCTGGACCAGGATTTCCTGAAGTTCCGCGACCTGGCGGTCGGCCGGGTGCCGGTAGGCGTCGCCAGCCGGGCTTCGGATCCGCGCACGCGGTCGAGTCCGCGGTGGCAGGAGATCCTCGATGTCCGCGGGCACGGCCACGAGCTGCGCGCGGCTCTGGTCGACGACTCGGGCCAGTGCTGGGGAGCGCTTAACTTCATGCGAGAAACCGGGCGACCGTTCGGCGAGCGAGACCTGCAGCTGGTGCGCAGCGAGGTACGGCGCGGCGCGGCCGCGATCGCGCGGGCGATGGTCGCGGGGGGCGCCCCGGCCGGAAACGAGATGGAGCCGGGTTCGGTGTGGCTGGACGAGGCGGGCGCCGTCGTGCTGGCCAGCCCGGCGGCCCGGCAGTGGCTCGAACTGCTCGACGCGCAGGCCTACGCCGGCTTCACCCGGGCTCTGCTGGCCGGCCTGGCCATGCGGATGGCCCGCGACGCGGCCCAAGATTGCGCGGTCCGGGTCAAGACGGCCGACCAGCGCTGGGTCCGGGCCAGAGCCGAGCGGCTGACGTCGGCGGCCGGGCGGCCGCAGGGCGTGGTGGTCGTGATCGACGCCGCCCGGGCCGGCTCGGTCCTGCCGCTGGCCGCCCGCGCGTACCGGTTGACCGGCCGTGAGCTCGAGGTCGTCCGCGGCGTGCTGAACGGGCTGGACACCAGGTCGGTCGCGACGTCGCTGCACATCGCCGAGTACACCGTGCAAGATCACCTCAAGTCGGTGTTCGACAAGGTCGGGGTGCGCAGCCGCCGCGAACTCGCGCACGAATTTGCCGTTCACCTCAGCTGACCCGCGCTGCTCGGGCCGGGAGTTTCCCAGCTATCTGGGATGGACGTGACGGGCCGGGAACCCGAAGATGGCCGCATGACGACAGACCAGCACCCGCTTGAGATCTACCGGCGATTCCAGTCGTACCTGCTAGCGGGCGAGTTCGGCCGCCTCGGCGAAGTGGCGGACATGGACGGTTACACGGAGAACTGCGTAGGACTGACCGGCTGGACCACAGGCCTGGCGGTCGCGCTGCGCAACTACCAGGCCAACGTGGTCTCGGCGTTCTCGGATATGGCCAGCGCCGAGGAAGACGTGGTCGAGTCGGGCGACACGCTTGTCATCCGCTCGGTTATCTCGGCCGTCCATACCGGCGAGTTCCTGGGGATCGCCGCGACCGGGCGCACCGTGAGCTACGACGCGGTGGACATGTTCCGGGTCACCGACGGCCGGATCCTATGGCGGTTTCTGCTCTGCGACTGGAAAGGCGTCGTAGACCAGCTCACCGTCCCGGCCTGATGGCCGCGGTGCAGGTCTGATGGCCGCGGTGCAGGCCGGCCCGTTCACCCTCCTGCTGGTGCAGACCGCGGCGAGCTGGTTCATGGCCGGGCTCATCTGGACCATGCAGATTCTCAACTACCCGCTGCTGGCCTTCATGGACGCCAGCGACGTGCCCCGATACGAGCAGGCCCACAACCGGCGCTTCAGCTGGCTGGTGGGCCCGGGGGTGGCCGTCGCGCTGGCCAGCACGGTGGCGCTGATCAGCTGGCGACCGGCCGGGGTCCCGCTGGCCGAACCGCTGGCGGCGCTGGCGCTACTGGTCGTGATCGTCAGCTCCACGGTCCGGCAGGGGGCGCCGTCGCACGCGCGCCTCGCCGTCCGGTTCGAGGCCGACGTCCACGCTCGTCTCGTGCACACCAACTGGATCCGGACGGCGGCCTGGTCCGCGCTCGGCGTGCTCGCACTGGTCGCTCTCGCCCTCGCGGCAGCGACGCCACCGTCCGGCCGGTGACCACGGCCAGGGTTGCCCCGGTCGCCCGCACCTGGCACAGGAGCCGGCGGACGCCGACCAGCGGACGCGCGCCGTCCGGGTGCGGTGATATCGGTGCGAGCGTGCCGGCGGACTCGAGGGCCACCAGGGCGGACGGCAGGGCCGCGCGCAGGAGACCAGCCGGTCAGCGAACGGCCCCGTCTTCGTCGGGTACCCGGCCCGGCGCGGTCACCGCTCGCCGACCGTGACGAGGACTTTCACGTGCTCGCCCGACATGGCCAGCTCGAACGCCTCGGCGACCTGAGCCAGGGGCCGGGTAGCGGTCACGAAGTCCGCGGTCCTGACGGCGCCGCGCTCTAGCAGGCCGGCCGATTCCCGGTAGTCCTCCGGGAGATAGGTGGCACTGCCCTGGATGCGGATCTGATGGTCCTGCACGATCGGCAGCGGGACGGTGACGGCCCGGGCCGGGACGCCGACCACCACGACCGTCCCGCCTTTGTCGGCGATGGCGATCGCCTGGTCCATCGACGACTGGATGGCGACGCAGTCGAACACGATGTCGGCGCTCCCGCCGAGCACCCCCCTGACCTGCCCGACCACATCGGGGCCGGTGGCGTCGATCGTCGCATCGGCACCCAGAGCCCGGGCCCGGGCGCGCTTGGCGGCCAGCGGATCGGTACTGACCACCTGGCCTGCCCCGTGCGCGCGCAGCACCGCGAGGGTGAACAACCCGATGGTGCCGGCCCCCAGCACGGCGACGGAGCGGCCGGCCACATCGCCGGCCAGCCGGACGGCGTGCACCGGCGTGGACAGCGGCTCGATGAGCGCCGCGGTGTGATCGTCGAGTGTGTCCGGCACGGTATGCAGCCGGTTAGCGGCCAGGGTGAAGTAGTCCGCCATGCCGCCTTGAGGGTAACCGCAGCCGAAGAACTGCAGGTTCTCGCACAGGTTCTCGCGGCCGGAGACGCACATCTTGCACGTCCAGCAGGGCAGGTCGGGCTCCACGATGACCCGCTGCCCGGGCGCGAGGGTGCCGACGTCGGAGCCCGCCGTCTCGATGACCCCGACGACCTCGTGGCCGGGCCGGTAGGGCAGCGGCACGAAGGGATGGCGCCCGCGGGACGCGTGCAGGTCCGATCCGCAGACACCGGCCACCAGGGTGCGGATCAGGGCTTCGTCCGGGCCTGGGGCCGGGATGTCCGCTGCCTCGACCGCGATCCGGCCTGGGTAGACGACGACGCGTCGCATGCTGGTCAAGGTGACTTCCTCTCCGGGCCGGCCGGGGGCCGGCGTGCCGTCGGACCGGTGGCGTACTGGTCAAGGTCCGTCAGGGTACTTCGCACGCCGCGAGCGCGCAGGTCGATCAGGATCGAGCTGTACACCTGGGTGAACCGGGGGTCGTCGGCCAGGTCGCCGAAGACGGCGCGGTTGTCCTGGAGGAAGGCAGCCGGGTGGCGGCCGCCCCGGCGGGCGGCGGCCCGCAGCTGCGGCGCGAGGGCATCGACAATCTCGTACCGCTCGCCGTTCTCGTCGATGCCTTCGGCGTAGCGGGCCCAGCTGGCCACCACGGCCGCGGAACGGGTGACCGGACCACCGGTAGCGAGCTGATGCCTGATGACGGGGAGCAGGAACTTGGGAATGCGGTCCGAGGCGAACAAGCACAGCCGGGCCACGGTATCGCGGACCTCGGGATTGGAGAACCGCGCAATGAGCTCGCGGGCGTAATGCCGCAGATCGATGCCGGGAACCGGGCGCAGGGTCGGGATGGCTTCTGAGGTCATGTAATCCAGCAGGAACCGCGCGAACACCGGGTCCGTGGTGACGTCGTGCACCAGCCGGTATCCGGCCAGGTAGCCCGGGTAGCACAGGGCCTGGTGACTGGCGTTGAGCAGCCGCAGCTTCATCAGCTCGTAGGGTTCGACGTCGGAAACCATCTGTACGCCGGCATCTTGCAGAGGCGGCCGGCCGTCGGCGAAATCCTCCTCGAGCACCCACTGGGTGAACGGCTCGCACAGCACCGGCCACTGATCCTCGATGCCGAACCGGCGGCTGAGCTCGGCGCGATCGGCGTCGGTCGTCTGGGGCGTGATGCGGTCGACCATGCCGTTGGGGAACCGGACCTGGCGAGTGATCCAGCTGGCCAGCCCGGGATCGGTCAACCGGGCAAACGCCGTGAAGGCGCGCCGGCTCACCTGGCCGTTGCCCTGGACGTTATCGCACGACACGATGGTAAAGGCGGGAATTCCGCGCGCCCGGCGACGGGCGAGCGCCTCGGTCACCAGCCCGAAAACGGTGCGCGGGACGGCTCCTGGCCGCAGGTCAGCGACGACGGCCGGGTCGGACGCATTGAATTGCCCGGTGACGGCGTCGAGGTTGTAGCCGCCTTCGGTGACGGTCAGCGAGACGATCCGGGTAGCCGGCGCGGCCATCTTCTCGATAGCCGCAACCGGATCATCGGGGGCGAACAGGTACTCCACGATCGACCCGATCACCCGGGCTTGCCAGGTGCCGTCGCCATGCCGCAGGACCAGGGTGTACAGGCCGTCCTGCGCGGCCATTACGTCGCGCATCCTGGTGCTGGACGGCCGCAGGCCGATACCGCAGATACCCCAGTCCATCGCCGCACCGTTGTTCATCAGCGTGTCGATATACATGGCCTGGTGCGAGCGGTGAAAATTGCCGACCCCGAGGTGCACGATCGCGGTGCTCACCTGGCGGCGATCGTAACGAGGCACGGACACTTCGCCGGTCAGCTGGGCCAGGGTTTCCCTGGTCACGATGGTCATGCGGGCTCTTCCGCGGGGTCTGGGGGCCCGGCCGGCCGCTGGACACCAAGGGCCGAGACGGTCCGCCGGAACCGTGCGTAGCGGTCGGCGTGAAAGGCGGCCATGACCGGGTCCGGCTCAGCCGCCAGGCGGGCGGGCGGCGCCAGCGGTCCGCCGATGTCGTCAAAGCTGAGCAGGCCAGCGGCGTGGGCGCCGAGCAGGGCCGCGCCCCGGCCGGACGCCGCGGGCACATCCACCGCGTACAACGGCAGCCCCAGCACGTCCGCGAGCAGCTGCCGCCAGTTCGCGGCCAGGGTGCCCCCGCCAGCCAGCCGCAGACGCGGCGGCCGATGGCCTGGCAGCAGGGCCTCCAGGGTGTCACGGATCGCGAACGCGGTTCCTTCGAGCGCGCTGCGCAACAGCGCGGTCCGGTCGGCGGCGAGCGACAACGCGGTCCAGGAGCCGCGCAGCGCCGGGTCGCAATACGGTGTCCGCTCCCCCGACAGGTGGGGGACGAAGATCGGGTCGTGGGCCTGGCCCGGCTGGTCGGCGCTCGCGTACAGCTCCTCCCAGGTGGCGTGCATGATCTCGCGCACCCAGTTGAGGCTGAGCCCGGCACTGACGGTGGCGCCCATCTGGTACCAGCCCCGCGGGGTCGCGGACCGGTAGAGGTTGATCCCGGCGTCGGCCCGGCTGACCGGTTCGGCGACACACCGGATGACTTGCGCGCCGGTGCCGATGGTGAGCTGGAGATCGCCGCTCCCGGCGACCCCGCTGCCCAGG
>JALYVS010000348.1 GCA_030853115.1 Actinomycetota bacterium | reverse complement strand
GCCCCGCAGCGGCCGTCCTGGCCGCGCTGTCGGCCGAGCCCGTCGGCGCGACCGTCGCGGTCATCACCGCCCGCGCCGGGATCAGCACCGCCGCGTCCGGCAGGCCTTGCTCGCGCACGAGAAGAACGGCGCCGCCACCCGGGTCAAGAGCAGTCGGCCCGGCATCACCGACACCTGGACGCCGCCGCCCCCGGAAGCCCCGCGCAACGAGACCTCTGGCGCGGGCAGCACCGCCGCCGCCGGGCAGCTTTCAGCCGAGCCTGTCGACGCCGGCCAGCCCGCCCCGGCCTCCGCTGACGGCACCGCCGGGGATCGTTCAAGCGGTTCATGCGGGGCCTGGACGCCGCGCACGAGGCCGGGCTGAACATGCGGGTGACATCGTCGTGTCCAACCGCAACGCCCACGAGCTGAGTCAGATGCGGGCGATCGTCCGAACCACGCGTGGTCATTCAGGCGCTCACTAAGGTGCCACCACCGTGCCGTCGGCCGCGTTCACCACGCTGATCGCGCTCACCGGGCAGCCCTCAGCGGCATCGATGACGTCGCTGTCGGGGTTGAGCTCATCATGTACCGTCCGGGTACCTTGGGAGGTGATTTCGAACCACTGGCTGGCCATGGCGGCACACACGGCATCGGCACGTCATTGAACAGGGCGAGGATGTCGTCGCCGAGCTGGGCCCGCCAGCGTCGCAGTCGTGGCGTCGTGTTGAATCCGAACTCTTTGTTGACCACCCCTTGCGCGCCGTGCTCGTGCCCAGTGAACAGCATGGGGATGCATCCCCCCGTGCGTCCGGCCCGCGTGCGGCGCACGTCCGCGCCCCGCACGCGCCGCCCGGTATCGCGGACGGAGAGATAACTGCAGGTCAGCGGCAGAATGTACCCCGGATGGACCCGCTGCGGTGTAGACTGCCAACGGCAGGTCCGGAGGCATGCGGGTGCCTTCTCGGCGTGCGTTCGTACCTCGATCGAAACCGGACACGAGCCGATCCGAAACCGACATTCATCTCGGACGGGGCGTGCTGAATCCGTGCTGATACCCACGGGGTCCGCAGGCCGCTGACCTGCGTAGACTGCCCGTACCGCCAGGATCTCCACCATCTTCGAGGGTGCTAGCGAGTTCCGGCGGTGCCGCCGCCCTCTCAATAGGCCGTCGGGTCCGGGACCGGCGGCGAGGGTGCTATGTGAGTTGCGAGAGGTCGAGGGTTGTCTGGTGCCCGTCGGCGAAGGTGACGATGACGCTGGCGCGGCCGCCGATGGCTCCGAGGTAGGAGTTGAGGGTGGACAGGAGCAGGTCGTGGGGCTGTTCGATGCGGCTGACGGCGGCCTGGGTGACTCCAAGGCGGCGGGCGAGCTCGGCCTGGGTGAGCTCGGCGGCTTGCCGGAGGGCGGCTAGTCCCATGGCGTAGGTGCGGTCGGCCTCGGCCATCTCGGCGCGGACCCGGGTGACGCCGTCGGCGATGTCGGGCCGCTGGGCGAGCTGGTTGATGCGGTCGTTGCCGCGGATGAACTTGACTTCCTCAGTCATGAGAGGTTCCCTTCTGGCGCAGCCAGGCATCGACGATGGCTTCTCCGCGTGCCGCCGCGCTGGCGTAGAACACGTCCCCGATCACTTTCTTGTCGAACCCGACCAGCGCGAGCACGATCTGGTCGTTGGCGGGGAACCAGCAGATGATCCGGACGGCGACGTCGGGGTCGTAGGGGTGGGCGACCCGCCACAGCTCATGGCGGCGGGCCTGCCGGACTCGCTTGAGGGTGGGGGACTCGTCGTCAGGCTTGGCCGGGAGCTCGTTGAGCGCTTGCAGTAGCGCGACCGCGACTTCCAGGAGCTTGCCGCCTTGCTCTTCGGCATTGGTGAGCCAGCGGTCGAACTCGTCTGTCCAGTCGACGATCACATTCCTAGTATGAGCTTCAGTTAATACAACGTCAAGTTAATATCGCGCTGGTGGCCTGGCTAGCCGCGTCACGCTTGGACGATCAGGTGCGTCGCGGCGGCGCTAGGGGTAAAGGGGAGTTTGCGGGGGTCTGGGAAGCCGAGGCTGGTGTACCCGGGTGCGCGCTTGGCCAGCGATGAGGCGAGCACGCCGACCTGCTCGTCGTGGTAGTCGTGGACTTCGGCTGTGGCCTTGCCGTCGTAGGGGCGGAGGATGCGCCCGGCGTACTGCAGGAGGCGTCCCTTGCTGGCCACGGGCGCGGCGAGGAACAAGGTGTCCAGTGGCGGGCAGTCGAAGCCTTCTCCTGCGTAGGGCCCGGTAGCCACGGCGAGCAACGGGGGGCCGCCCGGCTGGGGGACGAGCCGGGCGAGCGCGGCGGCCCGGTCTTTGGCGCCCATGCCGCCCTTGAGGATGACCGGGTCGTGGCCCAGTGCGCGCAGTGCGGTGGCGATCGTCTCCAGGTGCCTGGTCCAGTTGGTGAGGACGAGGCAGTTCCGGTTCTGGCGGATGGCTGTCAGGACGTCGGCGATTACCTGCTGGTTGCGCTCGTCGCTGGCGATGAGGTCCTTGTAGATGATGGCCATGCCGCCGGGTACGGACGGGCTGGCACCTCCGGTGTAGCGGTAGGCGGTCGGGTGGACGTGCAGCACCGGGGTGGGGCGTCCGCCTGTTGCGCTGCCGGGCAGCATGTCCGCGGTGCCGGCGGCCTGCCGGGGGAGGGTGATGGTGTGCCGGACCGGGCCGACTTGCATGCCGATCAGGTCGTCGAGCTTGTCGCGGCGGTAAGGGGTGGCGGTCAGCCCGAGCCATCGCCGGGCAGTCATCTGGCGGACCGCGTCCTCGAACGCGGCGGCCGGGATGTGATGGCACTCATCAGCGACGATCAGCCCGTACCCGGCCGTCAGTTCCGCGATGTCGTCGCGACGGGACAGAGTCTGCAAGGTGATGACGTCGACGGTACCGCGCAGCTTCGCACGGCCGCCGCCGAGCTGGCCGGCCTTGATGCCGAGGAACTCGGCGATCCGGGCCCGCCACTGGTCGGCCAGGGCTTTGCGGTCGACCAGGACAAGCGTGGAGACCTGGCGGGCGGCAATGACCGCGCAGGCCATCACGGTCTTCCCGGCCCCGGGCGGCGCCACCAGAACCCCGAGGTCGTGCCGGGTGAGTTCCGTGACCGCGTCCCGCTGGGCGGGTGTCAAGACGGCGGAGCAGGCGATGTCCTGGGCGGTGCCGGGAGAGCGGCGGTCGGTGATGTCCAGGCGGCTTTCGGCCTGCGCGGCCAGGGAGGTGACCGCCTCCAGCATGCCGCGCGGCAGGATCAGGCCGCCGTCGATGGTCTCCTGGTAGGAGTGCAGGAACCGCGGGATGTTGTAGGTGGAGGCGCGCATCCGCTGCCGTTCGTAGAACTCCGGGTTGTGCATCGATGCCGCGTGCCGCAGCGTCGCCGCCAGCCCAGGCGTCAGCTCGGCTTGCTCCAGCCGGATCCCGGCGTCGAGCCGCACGCTGAGAGCTGGCGGGCCTGGGGGCCTGGTCGCGGTCGATGAGGGGACCGACAGGCGGGTGACTTCAGTTGCGACGGTGACCTTCCCGGCGCGGTCAGCGGCGCGCCGGAGTTCCTGCGGGTCATCCGGCCCAGGGTGGACAGGTAGGCCCACTGGTCGTCGTGCCGCTCCAGGGTCTCCAGGTCCAGGAAAACCGTGGCGCCGTTGTCTCGCGCGGGCTTGAACAGCGGTGCGGCGATCAGGTTTCCCATTCCGCCGGCCGGCAGCAGGTCCTGGGAGGGGAACAGGCGGTCGTAACTTTTCAGGGTCATCCGGCCGCGCAGCGCCATCGCCTCGCGGAGCAGCCCGGTGCCCAGGCGGCGGGCTGTCTCGGCCGGGACCGGGGACGTGAAGAACACCCAGGCGTGCGCCCCGACTCCTGACCGGGATACCTCCAGGGCCACCGGGATCTGCAGGGCGCGGCCGGCCTTGACGTACATCAGGGCGTCGAACATTGCCTCTGGCCCGTCGAAGTCAGCCGCTAGCCACCAGCATTTATCGCCGTCGAGCAGCGGGTAAAGCCCGATGTGGACCTCGCCCTTCAGGTGCGCGGCCAGCACGGCCGCCGTCAGCGGATGGTAGCTGCGGTCCTCGTGCCGGACTCCTTTCTGCCATCCGCCGCGTACTGCCGGGACCCACCCCGATTTACCGGTCCGCTGGTTGTCATACCGGATCGCGTACACATCAGTCCGCGCAGCGAACAGCGCGCCGAAGAACGCCACCTTCGCCTCTTGCGGTGAACGGTGATGGACCATTCCCGGCGGCGCCTCGAAGAAGCCGGCCTGTCCCGGCATGGGCGGGGCGGCCTGCTGCGGGGACAGCCTTAGCAGCTTGAGCAGCCGGGCGTTCTCTGCCCGCAACCGGGCCAGCTCAGCCTCAACCCGCACCGGATCATCAGCCACGAGAACACGCTACCGGCGCAAGGCAGGGCGGATCTCGCCAGCTCAGGCTGAGACCCCCGAAAGCACCGTTCCGCTGACCGCGAGACACGGGCGGATGTCGATGCCCTCGGCATCGGTGGCATACACCGACGCGGACCCGGACTACGACAACACTGGACAGGTCTCATGAAATGGCAGGTCAACCGCGAGAAACGGGGGTTGGCGGTCGGCCTAACCGCTCCTACCTGCCCCGTCCATGGCCTTACTCGCGGAAAGTGGGCGGACCGTCGCTTCGGCTTTAACCGCCTGGGTGCTGGGCATCGAGTGCTGCGATATCAACTGTGATCCGTGTGTCGTCGCGGGTGTCCACCCGAACCGGCAGCTCGCGGCCGATAACTGCGATTGATGCGCGACGCTGGGCATTCCTGAATCCTAGTCGCGTACGGGCAGTGTAGGAGCGTCCGTCGGAGCGCCGGACCTGCAGGGTGAGGTCGCACAATGATGCTGTCGGGCCGGGCAGCGCGGCCTGCGGGACAGGCACGTCCGCGATTCCGGTCAGGACGGCGGTGGCCGGCTCGCCCGCAGCGCTCAGCCGGGCGGCTTCTGCAGCCGTCAGATGACCGGCCGTGAGGTCGATGACCTGAGCCGGCCCGTCGACGGCGGACGGCAGGCCGGCCAGCGCCCCTGAGAGGGCTTCACCGATCCCGGGAATACCGCTCGTACGCAGCTCGTCGGCCATCTGCCGGGCCCAGTCCGGGGCAGGATCGCCATTGGTGTCGTCGTAGACCTGCACCTGCGGCGCAGGTGCAGGCGGGATTACGGACCCGCCGGCTTGTACCCGTGCCGCGGCCTGCTGCGCTTGTGTACGGGCCTCGGCGCGGTAGTCCCGCAGGCCCGCTTCTTGCCACAAGATAACGAACCGGGCGGGATCCGCGCGATCTACCAGGACCGGGAGCACGCTGTCCCCGAAGGCGCTGGCGATGACACCGTGAGGGTGCCGAAGGTCATTCAGCGCCTCACCGGCTGCAGGCCCGATACCAGGCGCAGTGACCACTCCCGTCAGCATCTCCTGCATCGGGGTCCGGCCCGGATGCGGGAAATATGATCCGGTCGGGCGGAACTCTCCGCGCACCGGATCCTTCATGGCATGCCTAGACCGCCAGTCCTTCAGCCCCATGACCTCAGTATCGATGACATCCCGCACCAAGGCGACGCCTTCGGTGTGATCCTGCTCATCTCATTTACGGCTCAGCGATCGATGGTGCTCTGCCGCGCACCTCTCCAGTGGTATGCCATCAGCACTGAAGAAGCAGGTACCTCGACAGATTTCCGCACTTCGACATGACGCGCATCACGGTTGGCCGCTCTGCGCCACCAAGGAAGGGGCTGGGTCTGCTGGTCTCGTCTTGAGCTTACGGTTACCTGGCAGTTCGGGTGTGCGCCTGATAACCGACGGTGGTCACCCTGGATAACAGTCCGGGGTTCGCAAAGTTCCGGAGTCGGCCGTGCCACGTCACCGTCCTGCAAGCCTCGCCGGTCCGTAAGAGCTGGCTGCCGGAACCCTGCTGGGTCATGACCCCAGCGGTGCGGAGCCGGCCGGCGGCGCCGAGCCTGCGGGCACGACAACCGGGCGGGCGGTCAGCGTAACTGCTCCCACCCAGGCCGTCCGTGACCAGGCGTTCTCCTGTCCGTGGCTCTGCGGGGCCCGGAGCGCACGGCCGCGTAGCGGACGGCGGTGGCCCGAGAGCACGCCTCGCAACGTATATCTGCTGGTCAGCGGCGTTTGGCTCAGAGATCTGGGAGAGAAGGAGAGCGGTCTGTAAAACCGTCGGCTAAGCCTTCGTTGGTTCGAACCCAACACCTGCCACCACCTGCGGAAACGGCCCGCTAGCTGGAAATTCTCGGCTAGCCGGGCCGTTTCTTCTCTGTCTCATGATGTGTCACCTTGTGTCGCTGTAGACCGGCGTGTCGCGGTGTCCACGGACATATAGCGGACGGACGTCTGGGCCACCATGACGGTCGGTGTGCACCGTCGGCTTCCACGGACGGCTACGGGCCACGGACGAGGGTCTGCGGAGGTCGGCCGTTGCGCCGGCTTGACGTTCGCGGCTGAGCTGAGCGTGCATGTCCCTGCGTCCGCCCGCTGCTCGGCCGGTTTCCCGGGGCGGGGCGGCCG
>JALYVS010000054.1 GCA_030853115.1 Actinomycetota bacterium | reverse complement strand
GCGCCCCCAGCGGCCGCGACCGAAGTCGGGCCGGCCTGACGGCAAGACGGTGGGGCGGCACGAGCTTTCCCGGCATGCCCGCTTCACCGAGATCAGCCCCGAGGTCGGTGTGCTTGACGAGCAGGCGATGAGCCAGGCCCTGGCCGAAGATCCGGCGGTGTTCGAGCTGCTGGCCGCGATGACCAACGCCACCGACGAACACTTGCGCGCCGCCGCGATCCGGCTCGGCGCCAGCATCGTGCTCGAGCGTGCCCGGGCCGGACGGGTCTCGACGCGCGGGATCTCACGGCTGCGGCCCGTGCGCGGCGCCGCCGACGGTGACCTGGATATCGACGCTTCGATCGAGGGCGTCTCGGCAGCCCGTTCGGAGGCCCGCCCGATAACCCTCGATGACCTGACCACCGCGCACTGGGCGCGGGCGCAGACGGCCTTCGCGGTGGTGGTAGACCGGTCGGGCTCGATGAGCGGGGCGAGACTGGCCGCGGCGGCGACGGTCGCCGCCGCCTGCGCGCTGCGGGCTCCGCGGGAGCACGCCGTCCTGTCCTTCGCCGCCTCCGTCGACCTCATCAGGCCCCTGGCCAGCGACATCGCCTCCGCGGTCGTGGCCGAGCGGCTGCTGCGGCTCCGAGGGCACGGGGTCACCCGGTTGTCGGATGCGCTGAAGGCCGCGGGGGAGCAGCTCGTGCCCGCCCGGGCGCGGCGTCAGGTTGTCATCTTGCTGTCCGACTGCCGCAGTACCGACGACGACGACACCCTGGAGGTGGCCAGGACGCTGCCGGAGCTGATCATCCTGGCGCCCGCCGATGATTACGAGCAAGCCGCTCAGCTCGCCGATCTGGCCGGCGGCCGGTGGGCAGCGCTGGCCAGCCCGCTGGACGCGGCCGCCGCTTTGGACCACCTGCTGGAAGCTCGTATCACTTAGTGAGGGCGCTCAGGTGCTGACCCGATGTCCTCAGCCGGCCTGCGGCGGGGGGCCGGGCCTGGAATGGTCCCAGTCCGACAGCAGCGTACGGAGCGCCGCGACCAGCGCGATGGGCTGGTCAAGCATGACGTGATGCCCCGCGACCGGGATCTCGATGAGCGGGGCGACGCGGCCGAGGCGGTCGTACATGACCTCGCTCAGCTGCTGCGTCACGATGCCGTGTTCGGCCCGGAACAGGGCGACCCGGCAATCCAGCCGGGTCAGCAGCTCGGGCGTGAACTGCTCCCGGGCGAAGATCCCGGGGTCGTACTTCCATGTCCAGCCCCCTTCGACCGGCCGGATGGAGGTCGCGGCCACGTGCTCCGCGATATAGCCGAGCACCGGCTGATCGGGGACGGGGTGGAACCGGGCCTGCGCCGCCTGCCTGGTCGGATAGACGAGCAGCGGCCCGAACGCTCGCCGCTGGCGGGCCGCGCGGTCCTCGGGGGTGAGATCCCGCACCGGTGAGTCAATGGCCACCGCTCCGGCGATACCCGGCCCGACCATGCTGGCGAGCCGCAGGGTGACCAGGCCGCCCATGCTGTGCCCGATCACCGTGGGCGCGGTGGTGATCCCGGCGTCGGCGGCGGCGGCGAGCACCTCGCGGCCCCACGTATCGAGGGTGTAGCTGTCCCGTCGGCCGCTGTCGCCATGCCCGGACAGGTCCAGGGCGACGACCCGCCAGCCGTGGGCGAGCAGCGGCCCTATGTGATCCCACCAGCGCGAATGAGCCGCTCCGCCATGCACCAGCACGATGCCCCGGTTGGCCGGATCCCCCCACGCCCGGTAGGCGATAGCGGTTCCCCGGACCGTCGTCCGCCCCTCCTGCGGCGTGGTGGCCAGTGCGGCGGTGAACCAGGCCGGAATCGCGGGCTGGCTGGGCGGATCAGCATCGGCCGGTGATGTCATGGTGAGAAGCGAACCAGATGGCACGCCTGCCGCGCCACCGTGAGGGGCTCGGCCGGTAACTGGCCGGCCCGGCAAGGACCGCTTAGGGTGCAGATATGGAGCCAGCGCAAACGCACAGCGAGCCGAAGTCCTTCGACCGGCAGGACCTGTCGTGAGCGCGCCCGGGATGCTAGTGGAGGCGCTGAGCCGCGGGCTTCCCGGCGATCGCCTCGTGGTCGACGCCGACGTCCTCGCGGCCATGTCGCACGACGAAGCCGAGTGGGCGCCGGCCGGCCAGGCGGCCGCCGGGGTCCGGGCCCGGTCAGAAGCCGAGGTCCAGCACGTCGTCCGTACCTGCGCCGAGTTCGGGGCTCCCGTCGTGCCCAGGGGCGCCGGCACCGGGTTGTCCGGTGGCGCCAACGCGGTCAGCGGATGCGTGGTCCTTGACCTATCGCGGATGAACCAGGTCCTGGAGATCGATCCGGACAACCTCATCTGCGTGGTCCAGCCGGGCGCTGTGAACAACGACGTCAAAGCCGCCGTCGCCGAACGCGGCCTGTGGTACCCGCCGGATCCGGCCAGCGCCCCGTGGTCGACGATCGGCGGCAACGTGGCCACCAACGCGGGCGGCCTGTGCTGCCTGAAGTACGGTGTCACCCGCGATTATGTCCTGGGCCTGCGCGCCGTCGCGGGCGGCCCCGTCGCCTACGGTGACGCGGTGCGGCTCGGGCGGCGTACCACCAAGGGCGTCGCCGGGCTCGATATGGTCGGGCTCTTCGTCGGCTCCGAGGGCACGCTCGGGGTGGTGACCGAGGTGACCCTGCGGCTGCGGCCGGCGCCGGCCGGCGTACCGCGCACGATTGTCGGGGCGTTCGGCGACCTGGTGGCCTCCGGCCAGGCCATCGCGCAGATCACCCGGCGCGGGCTGACCCCGGCGGTGCTCGAGCTGATGGACCGGTTCTGCCTGCAGGCGGTGGAAACCTGGAAGCACCTGGGCATCGGCACGGACGCGGCCGCGCTGCTGCTGGCCCGGGTGGACACGCCCGGGGACTCCGGCGCGGCCGAGGCGGATGCGATCGCCGCGGCCATGGCCGGCGCGGGCGCGATGTGGGTGGAGCAGTCGACCGACGACACCGAGGCGGAGGCGTTGTTCGAGGCCAGGCTGCTGGCTTACCCGGCGCTCGAGCGGCTCGGGCCCGTGCTTACCGAAGACGTCTGCGTGCCGAGGTCCCAAGTACCCGTGATGCTGGAGCAGATCGGCGCGATCGCGGCCCGGCACGACGTGCACATCGCGACCATCGCCCACGCCGGCGACGGGAACCTGCACCCGCTGATCATCACCCCGCCGGGCGACGCGGCGGCCCGCAGCGCGGCGCAGGCCGCGTTCGAGCAGCTCCTGGACGCGGCGATCGCCCTAGGCGGTACCGTCACCGGCGAGCACGGCGTCGGGATCCTCAAGCGTGACGGCATGCGCCGCGAGCTGGACCCCGGCTCGCTCGCCCTACAGTCCGCGGTGCGCAACGCGCTGGACCCGCTCGAGATCTTCAACCCCGGCAAGGGGTAACCAGGCACCGCTCGGCGGGGCATCACCTTGTTCAGCAATTTCATCCCGTGCGGGCTGCGGTTGCAGCGCACGGTACAGCGTGGACCGGCCGATCTTCAGGTGCCGGGCAATGGCGCTGACCGACTCGCCGCGGGCCTGCCGGCCACGGCTGCCCCAGTTCATCGCTTCAGCCGTACGAGGTGACGAGGTAGCTCCTACCCTCCTCAGGACGCAGCCCGCGCAGCCCTCCGGTGAAGCGCGCATGACGCCGCATACCTCACCAGGTCAGGTCATCAGCTTGAACCAGGATGAGGTCAGATTGTCGGCTTGGCCCTTGACGCATTCAGGCTGAACCGGCCCGTCTACATTCGCTACCGTCGAGCCGCCGGGCCAGTCCACTCGTGCCCGTGTCGATACCCTCTGCTGCCCGCACCATGAACCCCAGCGTACGAAAGCGGCCGCGCGCTGGCCGGGCTGAAGGATCACGTACCCAGGCTCGAGATTTTCCATGCCTACGATCGTGGCGACTGGGAGCGGCGTCTCGTCGGGCTGCAGCGGCGTGACTGCCGGCTTATGCTCTAGCCGGGCATGCCCGGCCTCTAGCCGGCATGCCCGGCCGCTGACATTCTCGGCGATTACCTGGCCACGCAGCGCATCGCCGTCGCGCTCCCAGCTCACTACGACCGCAAGGTCATCTGATCCGCAGCGTGGTACGGCGTCGTCATTTTGATCAGCAGGCACCGGGCCGCCCCTTTCGCTCAGGCATCCTGGCTTGAGCATGCCACGCACTTCTGCGAGCACCTCGGCCTGGGCACGGTCATCGTCCAGCGCGACCAGCTGCCGCGCCGCGCCCCGGGCGCTGGAGGCCCGGGAGTAGAAGCGCTGCCTGCGGGCGGTCGCGGCCCGGCCGCTCGCACGGGATCGGGCGTCGGCCGTTTTCTTTCACGTGATCCGGCACATTTCGGCACCAACCTGCTGCGCTCCGGGGGCGGCATCGTCACCGTCGCCAAGTTGATGGGAGACCGCCGTCTCGACACCACCCGCCAGAGTTGCCCACCGAGCGGGACCTCGAGGACGCCGCCGCCAAGCTCAGCGTAACGAGTCTCACCCAACGTACGCGGCCCGTTTCTGCCGTATTCCGGCAGTAACTCTAAGTCAGGGCAGTGTCCAGTGCTGGTTGGCGTTACCGGTGCAGTCCCAGATCTGCAGCTGGGTCCCGGGCGTCGTTGACCAGTTCGGATCATCGAGGCACTTGTTGGATTGCGGGTTGTAGAGCGACCCGTTGGATTGCGGGATGAAGACCTGCGCCGCGGTGTTATTACAGGTGTACAGGTCTACCGTGGTCCCGTCCGCGGTGCCGCCGCTGTTGATGTCCAGGCACTTGCCGAGGGCCTGCAGCGTGCTGCCCGCCTGCACGACCGTCCACCGCTGGGCGCTGGTCCCGTTGCAGGTGTACACCTGGACCGGGGTGAAGTTCGCGCTGTTGGCCCCGCGTACGTCCACGCACAGGCCGCCGTAGCCGACGATCGGGCCGGTAGTCCCGCCGCCACCGCCACCGCCGCCGCCACCGCCGGAGCCGGACGTGGTGTAGGCCGCCACGTACTGCACGCTCATCGTGCCGCCTGAGGTGGTCGAACCGGTGGGGGCGGTGCAGTTGCACACGCCGTCCGGGTACCCCCCGCCCATGGCCAGGTCAAAGATGATGGACATGTTGTGGTCGAACGCCGCCTGCCATGTCGACGTGCCCACCTGACTCTCGGACACCGAGAAGTACTGGCTGCCGTCCAGGTAGAAGGTGATCGACTCGGCCGCGGGGTTCGTGCGGTTCTCGATCATCGTGTACGTGTGGTAGCCGGTCTGGCAGCCCGAACAGGCGCGCAGCCCACTGCCGATTCCATTCGTCTCGTTGCACGGTCCGCCCGGGTCCGTTCCGCAGTGCACGGTGCCTGAGAGCTCGGATAGCGCGTTGACGTCCTCCATGATGTCGATCTCGCCGTTTTCCGGCCACTGCCCGGGGCCGAGCATCCAGAAGGCCGGCCAGTAACCGACCCCACTCGACGGGTTAGGCTGCTCGATGGAGGCGGTGACTTCCAGTTCGCCGCCGGCCGGCGCCCCGACGTTGGCGGATGTCGTCTGGATGCGGCCGGACGTCCAGTTGCTGCCGGAGCCGAGCGCGGTGACGTCGAGGTCTCCGTTGCCGTCGAGATGGACGTTGCTCGTTGAGTTCGTCATGGTCTCGATCTCACCGGTGCCGAAGTTCGATCCCGGGCCGGTGTCGTACTGCCACTGCGAGTCAACGCCCGAGCCCGCGGAACCGTTGAAGTCGTCGCTGAACTGGGTCGTCCAGCCGGCCGGCGGCCCGGGTACGGTATTCGGCGCGGCGGTCCGAGCGGCGGCCCCGCTCTGGGCGGTGGCGGCCGGGGCGGTCAGGGCGAGCACCGGGAGTGCGGCCACGGCTACCGCCACCGCAGTACGCCGGGCGATTCTTCTTAGCCATCTGCTCATGCGCGCTCAGCTTCTTTCCGAAGTTGCCGGGAAGCCTCCTATCGGGCGTAAGTGAACGTAACTCCGCCCCTACAGCGCGTCAATAGTTCCGTCCTAATTTCTTCAGAGCTTGTAATAACTCCCTTAGTAACATCCTCGCAATGAACTACAGCTGCCGCAGCAGGCTCGGTCCACCCAGTGCCGAAGCCGCAGCCCGGTCGGCGATATAGGCGTCCGCGATGGACTTTTCGTGCGCAACCGGGCACCAGGCAGCAGCGCCCGGTACCGGCAACCTTGCGTGGGATAACTAAAGTTAAAACATCAGGTGACCAGGCCGAGAAGATACCGAACGACAGTCGTTCGTGCCCTGGACAGGTGCAATCAGGAGGCATGGATGGATGATCCCGCCGGACGCTGCGTACTGGCCGCGGATCACGGTCAGGTTCGCGTCCTGACCCTGAACCGGCCGGCCACCCGGAACGCGATCGACCTCGAACTGCGCGTCGTGCTCGCGGAGGCGATCGAGGACGCGATGGCCCAGGACGCGGTGCGGGCCATCGTCTTGACCGGCGCGGGCGGAACCTTCTGCTCAGGCGGCGACATCTCGACCATGCGGCGGCAGGGAGCCGACGCCATCAGGCCGCGCACGCAAGCCGTCCAGCGCGTGATCAGAGCCATCTGGCAGGGGCCGAAGCCGGTGCTGGCCGCGGTCGAGGGATACGCCGTCGGGGCGGGTGCCGCGCTGGCGCTGGCCTGCGATCGTGTCGTCGCGGCCACCGACTCGACGTTCGGCGTGTCGTTCACCGGGGTCGGCATCGCCGGCGATATGGGCATCTTCGCCTCGCTCCCGGCCCGGGCCGGAATCGGCGTCGCGCGGCAGCTCATGTTGCTGCCCCGCAGGCTGACCGGCCTGGATGCGCTGCGGCTCGGGCTAGCCGATGCCGGGGCCGAGCCGGGCCTGGCGCTGGCCGGCGCGCTGCAGGATGCGGCCGCGATCGCGGCCGGGCCGCCGCTCGCCCTGGCCGGGATCAAGGCGATGCTGGCCCGCTGGCCTGCCAGTCCCCGCGAGATACTCGAGCGGGAGGTTGACCTGCAGGCCACGCTCATGGACACCGATGACTTCGCCGAGGGCATCGCCGCGTTCCGCGAGCACCGCAAGCCGGTCTTCCGCGGCCGGTAAATCTGATTATTCTAATAATGATTAAGAAATAGCGCCGCGCTGAGAGCAGGGAGGGAAAGCGCTTGACGGATCTCCTGCCGGACTACCCGCGGCTGGTGGAGCCGGACCGGGTGCACGGCTCGCTTTACACCGACCCGCGGATCTTCGCCGACGAGCTGGCCCGGATCTGGTACCGGACCTGGGTCTACGTCGGTCATGTCAGCGAGGTCAGTCAGCCGGGCGACTACGTGCGCAAGAGCATCGGCTTGCAGGACATCATCATGACCAGGGGCGCCGACAGCCGCATCCACCTGCTGCTGAACCGGTGCGCGCACCGGGCCAACCTGGTCTGCGAGGCCGACCGGGGCAACGCCAAGTCCTTCCGGTGTCCGTACCACGGCTGGACTTACCGTAATACCGGTGAGCTGATCGGCTTCCCGTTCCAGCAGGGTTACGGCGGCAAGGGCACTATCGAGGGTGAGTTGTCGCTGGCCGCGGTGCCGCGGATCGGCTCCCATCAGGGCTTCGTGTTCGCCAGCATGGCCGCGGATGGCCCTAGCCTGGCCGAGCACCTGGGCGAGGCAGCGGGCGAGCTTGACCGGCTGGCGCGGTTGTCCCCGGCCGGTGAGGTCGAGCTGACCGCGGGCTGGCTCAAGCACCGCACCCGGGCTAACTGGAAGCTCCTGGCCGAGAACGAGACCGACGGCTATCACCCCCAGTTCGTGCACGGCTCCATCTTCAGTGTCACGCAGAGCCCGATCGGCGCGCTGTATAGCGACAAGTCGACCGCGGTCACCAGGAACCTCGGCAATGGCCACAGCGAGAACGACCTGCGGCCCGAGTTCCGCCGGACGGCAGAGCCGATGCGGTGGTTCGGCACCACGCAGGCGCGCGTGCCTGAGTACGTGCGCACGATGCGCGAGGTTCACGGCGAGGCCGCCGAGCAGATCATGATCGAGGGCGCTCCGCACGTGATGGTGTTCCCGAACCTGTTCATCGCCGAGATCCAGGTCTTCGTCATCCAGCCGGTTTCCGCGGGGGAGTGCGTGCAGTACTCGACCGCGGTCCAGCTCAAGAGCGCGGCCGAGCTGAACAGGCGGATGGTCTGCCAGTCGGTTGGTTCGGTGGGACCGGCCGGGATGCTGCTCGCCGACGACACCGAGATGTACGAGCGTAACCAGCGCGGTGTGGCCATGCTCCAGCCTGAGTGGCTTGACCTGCGCCGGGGGCTTCAGCGGGAACGGCTCGACGAGCGGGGCCTGAAGATCGGCACGGCGACCGACGAGACCGGGATGCGCGGATTCTGGGCCCACTACCTGTCCTTGATGGCGGCGGCGTGAGCGCCCCGGCCGGTCACGACCTCGACCTGCGGGAGATCGAGCAGTTCCTGTACGCCGAAGCGCGCTACGCCGACGAGCACGATTACGACGCGTGGGAAGCGCTGTGGACCGATGACGCTATCTACTGGGTGCCGGCGGGCGGGGACCTGACCGATCCCGGCGGCCAGATGTCGGTGATCTACGACAACCGGAGCCGGATCGCGACCAGGCTGAACCAGCTGCGTACCGGCAGGCGCCATGCCCAGTCACCGCCGTCTGAGCTGCGCCGGGTGATCTCCAACGTCGAGGTGCTCGGCCGCGAGGGCGGCGACACCGTGGTGGGCGCTAACTTTGTCCTGGCCGAGTCGCGCGAGCGCGGCGTGGAAACCTGGGCCGGGCGGGTGACCTACCGCCTGCGCACCGTGGAGGGCCAGATCCGGCTGGCCCAAAAACAGGTCATGTTGGTAAATCGCGAGCGAGCCCTGCCGACGCTGGCGTTCCTGATCTGAGCGGTACCGGCCGGGAAGGGGACGAGTTGCCTGCACGAAGGGACGATGCTGCGGCCGGGATCGTGGACAGCGAGTTCGCCGCGGTGAAGGTCACGGTCGACACCAGCGCGAACGGGCCAAGGCTACGGCTGGAGGACCGCCGGACCGGCCGGCTGCGGTTCCTGGACGCACTCGAGCTCGAAACGATCATCTGGCTGCCCGACGGTCACCTGACCCAACTGCTCGACCCGTCCGCCGACCGCTGGCGCGACGACTGATACCCCGTTCCCGGTCAGCGCGGGAGCAGCGCGGCGGTCGCCGGCACGGCCCGGCCACACGCTCCAGGGTCAGGCCGGCTACCCGGCACTGCTGCCTGTACAGCTTGACGTCCATTTCGCCGGCCGGATCGAGGTCGACCAGGTCCGCGCCGACGTCCCGGCCCAGCTGCAGGTCCGGGATTAGCTGGATTGCCGGCCGGGTCGTTCCTATGGTGGATTCATGTCCATCCCAGCTACGGTCGCGGCCGCGCTAGCGGGCCTGCTGTTCGGGCTGTCCCTTATCGTCGCCATCGGCGCCCAGAACACCTACGTGATCCGGCAGGGCATCGCCCGCGCTCACGTCCCGACGGTCGTCACGATATGCGCCGTTTCGGACGTGATCCTGATCGCGGTGGGCGTCGCGGGCCTCGGCGCGGTGGTCGGGCACCAGCACGGCCTGCTGCTGACCGTGCGTCTGCTGGGGGCCGCCTTCCTGCTCGGTTATGCGGCGCTGGCGGCCCGGCGGGCGCTGCGGCCCGGTCCGGGGATCGCCGGCGGCTTGGCGGCGACCTCGTCCTGGCCGGCGGTCGCGGCCGCCTGCCTGGCCTTCACCTGGCTCAATCCGGCGGTCTACCTGGACACGGTGGTCCTGCTCGGCTCGGTCGCCGCGACCCGGCCGGATCCCTGGTGGTTCGGTGGCGGCGCTGCCGTGGCCAGCATCGCCTGGTTCACCGGTCTCGGCTTCGGGGCCCGGCTGCTGGCCCCGGTTTTCTGTCAGCGCCGCGCCTGGCGCGCCATGGAGGTGTTCGTCGCGGTGGTGATGACAGTGACCGCGGCGCGGGTGCTCGCCGGAGCGTAGCCGCGCTTCAGGGCCCGTGCGACGGCGGCTGCCCGGCTTACCTACCTCACCGAGCCTGAGCGCTGCCGGTGTCCACCCGGGCCTGCCGGACCTGAGCGGTGGTGTCGCGGATCAGGGCGGCGTCGTCTGACGTGACCGTGACCAGGGTGGAGCCGGCGTCGCGGTACCGGCGGGCGACGTCACCCTGGGTGGCGTGCACGCCGACGGGCTTGCCCGCGGCGGCGCAGGCGGCCCAGACGCGCGTCAGGGCCGGGTTCAGCACCGGGTCGTCCGGGTCGGGCGCGCAGCCCAGGGCGAGGGACAGGTCCCGGGGACCGACGTAGATCCCGTCGACGCCGTCGACGGCCAGGGTGGCGTCCAGGTCGGCGAGAGCGCCAGCCGACTCAACCATGACGATGCAGAACGGCGCTTCGCCGGCTAGCGCGCCGCCCGCGGACCGGTACCCGGCGGGCGGGTACCGGACTGCCCCGGCCACCGTGGCGGCCTGCGCGGCCGAGTCGACGTTCGGCACGATGACGCCCTCGCAGCCCAGGTCCAGGGCCCGCCCGATATCGGCCGGGTGCGCGTGCCGGACCCGGGCCACCGGGGCCGCTCCGGCCAGCCGGATGGCGCTGGTCAGGCCGGGCAGGTCAGACTCGGTGGCCCCCCCGTGCTGGAGGTCGATTACCACGTAGTCCAGGCCGGCGGCGGCCAGCAGCCGGACGCTGAGCGCCGAGGGGATGACCGACCACGCGCCGTACAGGGTTTCGCGTGCGACGAGCCGGGGGCGGAAGGTGGGCATGATGCCAGCGAACCACACCCGCCCCCGGCGGCGCGACAGCCACGCGGGGTTGGTCACCCCGGCTGCTTCTCTGGCCCTCGCGCGCTCTGCGGCTCCCGTGCCTGTGCGGTACCCGGCCCACCCCGGCGTCTCGTGATCGAGGCTACGTATTCGCTCTGACGACATGCCGATAGTGGAGGACTACCTCCATCATCGGCATGATGAGAGCATGGGCTTGCAGCTAACCCCGGAGGAGCCCGAAGCCGGACCGTGGCGCGTGGCGTTGCTGAGCACGGTCGTCAACGCGGCGACCAGCCGGAGACCAGACCGCAGCGGTCCTGACCGGCCGGCCGTGCTGGCCGTGGATGGGCGCAGCAACAACGGCAAAACCACGCTGGCCGCCCGGATCAGCGAGATGGTCCCCGGATCCGTTGTCATCCACACGGACGACATCGCCTGGGAGCATTCCCGCTTTGGCTGGGCTGACCTGCTGATTGACGGGATCCTGGTACCTGTGCACCAGGGTCGGGCGGTAAGTTACCGGCCCCCGCCCTGGGACGAGCATGGCCGGGAGGGATCTATCGAGGTCCTGGCCGGCTGCCCGCTGCTGATCGTTGAAGGGGTCGGTGCCGGGCGCCGCGAGGTAACGCACCTGATCGACACCCTCATCTGGTTGCAAGCCGACGAGAAGGAAACAAGACGGCGCACTGCGGTGCGGGTGGCTGATCGTCCCGGAGCCGACCTGGCCAACAGGCCCGTCGACGGGGCGCCGTTCGACGATGACGGGTGGATGGCCGAGGAAGTACCCTTCAACGCCGCCGAGCGGACCTGGGAACGCGCCGACATCATCGTCTGCAGTACCCGGAGATCCCTTACAACCCGAACACCCACATCCTCATCGCGCCGCCAGGCCCGACTCGGGGTTAAAGCTGGAGGCACACTCAGCACTATGAACGAGACCACGCCACTTGCCAACGTGATGATCACTCTCGGTGCCCGGGATCTGCCCAACCTGCGGGACTTCTATCGCGGTGTCGGCTTGCCGCAGATCATTGATACCGAGGACTTTGCCGCTTTCGAACTTCGCGGCGTCGTCCTCGCAGTATTCCCTCTCGCTAAGCTCGCCCGCGATGGCAAGACCGAACCCGCGCCCAGCACGGAAGGCATCCGTTGCAGCATCGGCGTGATGGTCGACACTGCCGGCGAGGTCGACCGGCTGACTGACCAGATGCGTCACGCTGGCGCTCGCGTCACCAAAGAACCCGTCGATGCGGAGTTCTTCACCGGCCGTTCGGCCTATCTGTGCGACCCAGAAGGCAACTACTTCGAGATTACCTGGGCCGATATGCCTGACAACCCGATCATCGCCCGTCGCGTCGTCGCAAGCTGACGCCCAGCACGATCACATTCCACGACCCGCGAAGCAACATGTTCCGGGCCTTTTTACGACGGTGTATGCCAGCATGATCCGCATGCCCAACGACCAGAATCCCTTCAGGGGAATCTCCGTCAGGCCCGTCTCGCTGCCGGCCGACTCGGCAGATCTGCCGGAGACCAACGACTATGACAGCTTCGCCGAGGCGTACACAGCCTCAAACGAAGTCAACCTCATCAATGCCTATTATGAGCGCCCTGCGATACTGGCGCTGGCCGGGGACGTGACTGACCGGCGGATTCTCGACGCTGGCTGCGGTTCTGGTCCCCTATTCGCGGCGCTGCGCGACCGGGGCGCCATCATGACCGGCATCGACAAAAGCGCCGGGATGCTGGAGCTGGCCCGGCGGCGACTCGGTGACGGCGCGGACCTGCAAGTGGCCGAGCTGGGCTGCCCGCTTCCTTTCCCCGACGGCATGTTCGACGACGTCACGGCGTCGCTGGTCCTGCACTATCTCCGGGACTGGGGACCGGCACTCGCCGAGCTGCGGCGCGTCCTCAATCCCGCCGGGCGGCTCATCGTCTCTGTTAATCATCCCTTTGTGACCACCCTGATGCACCGCGAGGAAGGGCGCAAGCCCGACTACTTCGCGACCTACAACTACATCGAAGAGTGGACCGTGGACGGCCGGAGTGCGCTGTTCAGTTTCTGGCACCGGCCGTTGCACGCGATAACCGACGCCTTCACCGCGGCGGGCTTCCGGATCTCCGTCCTCAGCGAGCCGGGTCCGGCACCGAAAGCCCGCGAGCTGTTCCCCGACGAGTTCGCGGACATACCGAGCAGCTTTCTGTGCTTCCTGTTCTTCGTCCTGCAGGCCGACTAGCCGCAGCGGACCGCCCGCAGGGGCCGCGAGTCAGTGAATGTGCACCGTACTGGAAAGAGGGGTGTTGTCTAAATCAGTCCTAGCGAGTCAGCGGGTTGGTTGAGGATTGAAGCGACGAATTCACTCTGATCCTCCGCCAGGAGTAATTCCGCCTACCGTGCGAGGCAGCGATTAGCGTGTCAGCCCGCGGCTTCACCGCAGATTTCACCGCATCACCCCATCGCACGGAAGGCCATTGCAAATCCGCTTTGCGGTCAAGATCCACGGTTACCGCCGGTGCGGGTTGCGGGCGCTGCGGAGGTGGCGTCGGCGAGGGGTTCATGGACTGGGCGCGTCAGGATGGCAAGCGCGCACGCACCGATCACGCTGATGACAGCCAACAGCAGAATTCTGTAGCTGACGTGAGAAATCAGGGCGGCACCTGCGGCGATAGACGCTGTCTGGGGAGTAAGAACGGTCATCGTCCAGGCGGCGCTGGCCCGCCCTTGAAACCGTGGCGGGGTATAGCGCTGGATCGCCGTACCGGTGACCGCCACCAGCCAGACGAGCCCGGCACCGTCTACAGCGGTCCCGGCCAGGACAAGGACGGCTGAGTCGCTGAGATAGGTGAGCGCCCCGGCTCCGAAGCCGGCCAGCGCCAGGCCGATCATGCGCGCTGATCCGATCCGCCGCAGCAGGGCCGACATAACGATCCCGGCGGCCACCGCGCCCGCTCCCTGGACGCCGCTCAGGATCCCGAAGAACGACGGGGGCCGGTGCAGGCCCTGAGCGATAACCGCGAAGACGATAGTCTCGTTCAGGCCGATGACGCTAAATGCGCACGCGGTCACAAGCGTAATCTGAGCCAGCAGCGGCACGCCGCGCAGATGCCGCAAACCTGCCGCGATCTCCCGGCGGAACGATCCGGGGATCCCCCGCTCCGGGGCGGACTCAGTCAGGTGGATGGTGGCCAGCGCGGCTGCCGCGGCGGCGAAGGTCGCGGCGTCGAGCAGGGCGACCGCGCCGCCGCCGAAGGCGACGAACAGCCCGGCGCCGGCCAGCGGGGCCACGATACGAAGGCCGTAGCCGATGCTGACCAGGGCCACGTTGGCTGCGGCCAGATCCTCACCTGGCAGCAGGTCCTTCTGCAGGCCCGCGAAGGCGCTGCCCAGTACGGAAAGGAGACGCCGTACCCAAACGCGACCAGGTAGATGATCCATAGCTGAGATGATGAGTGAACCGCGAGCAGGGACAGGACCATCGCGGCGGTCAGCGCATTCGCCCACAGGAGCAGCGGGCGACGCCGGACCCGGTCGGCGAGATGCCCCCCGGCCGGGGCGAACAGTGCGGGAATGCCGAGGGCGAGAAACACGCTCCCGGCGGCGGCATTGCTTCCGGTCAGGGCCTTGGCCCAGATGCCGAGCGTCAGGTACAGCGCGGTGTCGCCGAACGAGGACAGGGACTGCCCGGCCAGCAGCCGCCGGAACCGGGGATCAGTGAATGGCCCCCGCAGAATCACCCCGCTCACCTGGGCCGGACCGGCCGGGGCGCTACAGAGGTAGCGGCGAAGATGCGGACCTCGCGCGCGTCCGGCGGCCTGCGTCCGGGGTCATCGTCGCGGTCAGAGTACCGGCCGGCGATCTCCTGCAGCTGATCTTTTATCTCCTGGAACTCGGCAGCAGTCATCCACTTGGACACCCCCAGCAGGTGACTGGCCGCGCGCCACTCGTCGGTCTCGAGGTCGCGGCGGCGGGACCGGTCCTTGATCCGCGCCAGTTCATGATCCAGGAACACCTCTGTGGCGGCCTGCGCCGCGAGCGTGCCGGGCTCGTCCAGCTCATCAGGGGACAGATCTTGCTCTCGGCGCGCCAGCCGCCAAGGCTTCTCCCGGCCGGCCTGATCGGGGACCGGCTCGACATAGCCGTACTTGGCCAGGATGCCCAGGTGATAGCCGCAGCTAGCCACGCTTTCGCCGAGCACTTCGGCGCAGCGGGTTGCCGTCGCCGACCGCTCACTGCCGAGCAGGTCGATCAGCTTCCAACGCAAAGGATGGGCCAGCGCGCGTAGTGCTAGCGGATCGCGACTCTGAGACGAAGGCATAACTATCAAGATACCTTGACCAATACATCTTGATCAAGGTATCTTGATATAGTTCCGTTTTAGCTGACAGTCCGGAGGACGATAGGCGGGTGGCTAAAATTCGCGTCACGATGCAGCCGGAGTGCAGCTGCGGCCTCGTTGCCGTCATGAGCAAGCTGCAAGTCAGCGGGGAGCGCTTATAACGCCCGCGGGTCACGGAAGACGGCATGTTCGAGACGTTCTACCCGGGCGGTGAGGCCGGCCGCGTCTTCAGTCTCTGCGGCGTCACGGTGCTGCTCGATCCACTGCCGGATCAGCACGCTCCGGCGCACGTGCTGGGCGGCGGCGCTGCGCCGAACCAGTCCAGCCGTACCCCACGTGCACAATCGCCCCGCGAGAGTTCGGCGCGGTGCCCGGTAGCCACAGCGGCTCTCGCCGGTCACCGGCCAGGGGGGCACAATAGCCAGTCATGGCAGACAAACCTGACCGGTGGCACCGATGGCTGCTGGACGTGCGGTTCGGCGGCGACGCCGCGTACCGGGAGCGGAACCTGCGCGAGGCGTTGTACCCGGTGCGAGATACGGTGCTGGACAAGGCCCAGCTGCGACCGGGCGACACCCTTCTTGACATCGGGACAGGTGATGGCCTCATCGCGTTCGGCGCGCTGGACCGCCTCGGGCCATCGGGGCAGGTGATCTTCTCCGATGTCTCGCAGGACCTGCTCGATCATTGCCGCCAGGCCGCGGCCGCTGAGGGACTGCTCAGCCGGTGCCAGTTCGTCCTCGCCCCCGCCAGCCGCCTAGCCGCCCTGCCGGATGAGACCGCCGACGTCGTCACCACCAGGTCAGTGCTGATCTACGTCAAGGACAAGGCGGCCGCCTTGCGGGAGTTCTACCGGGTGCTGCGGCCCGGCGGCCGAATCAGCCTGTTCGAGCCGGTCAACGTGCTGATGTCTGCCGCCGATCCGGACCTGTTCACCGGCTACGAGGTCACTCCCGTCCGGGAACTGGCGGCCAGGGTCCAAGCGCTCTACCAGTCGATCCAACCCCCCGGCCAGGACCCCATGCTGGATTTCGACGAACGAGACCTGGTGCGCCACGCCCAGGACGCAGGGTTCGCCGAGATCGAGCTCGAGTTGCGGGTCAGCGTCAAGAACCGCAAGGACCCGGTCCCCTGGGAACGGTACCTGCGTATCTCGGGCAACCCGCTCATACCGACGATAGGCGAAGCGCTGGATCAGGCGCTCAGCCCGCAGGAAGCAGCCGCGTTCACCGAACACCTCAGGCCGCTGGTGGAATCAGGCACCGGACGGCAGCGCACCGCACTCGCCTACCTGACCGTCGGCAAGGAATAGCCCTCAATCCCCTTGCCTCGCCGGCAACACGCCGCCTCGTGACTGAGGCCACTTACTCACTCTGATTGTCCAAAATCGTGGAGGAACGGCCGTTCCCCGCCGCGCACGGTCGGGAACTCACCTGACCCGGGTTTAAATACAAGGCGCGTCCGGGAGGCGGCACTGAGCGCCACAGCTCCGCAGGCCACGATCACAGCGCCGGGTGCGATCAGGGCCCAGCGCGTCCCGAAGGCCGCTGCCAGCCCGGCCACGACGAAGGAGCCGGCTGGCACGAAGCTCATGAAGCCCGCGTTGTAGGCGCTGAGCGCGTGGCCCCGCTGAGCGGCCCCTGTCGCCTGCTGTACGTAGACGGTCGCGCTGACCGCGAACAACTGGATCGCCGCCCCCACGACCACCAGCACGACGCCGTAGGCCCACGCCACCGGCATGACCGCCGCAACGACCTCGGCCGCGCCGAACAGCACCGCCCACGCCAGGAACTCCCGGAAGTCCGGATCAGCGCGCCGCGCCGAGTAAACGCTGCCCGCGATCCCGCCGGCGGCCATCATCGTGCCGAGCAGGCCGAAGCCGACCGGACTCAGGTGAAACACCGTGGTCGCCATCAGCGGGTTCGTCACCTCGAACGGGATACCGAACCCGCCGACCAGCAGCGACACTGGTTCGTCGATGACGACCCGGCGCCGTACACCTGGGACAGCCCCAAGTAGCGCCGCAGCTCATCGACGGTCAGGTACTCCCCGTCGCCCTGCCGTGCGGACACGCCGAGGCTCCGCCGTGCCTACTAGTCTGACAGCTCACCGATCCGCCGGCCGCTTGGAGTACATCCAGCTTCTCGAGCCTGCCTGCTTCCTCGCCCTCGGCCAGTTCCTGCGGTGAGGCGATCTGCGCCAGCGACCGCAGTCTTCTCAGTTCACGCGCAGGCACCTGGGCCAGTGATTATTCGGCTCGGCTGTTGGAGCGGTCACACCAGCGTTTCACGTCGTCGTATGGGCCGTGGGATCCAACGTTTCCGCAAGCCAGATCGCCCGCATGGCGGTCACCTTATTGTCACAGGCCGTTCACTGCTATGGCCGCCTGCTCTGCTTTACGTTCACTGGGCTCGCGTACAAATCACTTCATGAACGTCTATAGCCTGCGTACAGCTACTTGGCTGAGCGCCACGGTCGTCGCAGCAAGTGTGCTGGGTGCGGCCGGATGCTCCAGTTCAGGCTCAACTAGCTCTAGCTCTCCCGCTGCCGGTGCCACTAGCAGTCCCACCGCCAGTGGCTCGAATAGCGGGCTCAGCCTCCAGCAGATCGTCCTGGTCTCGACGCTGAAGCACAGTTTCCAGCCGACCGGCAAGGGCGCGATGAAGACCGAGTCGCTGTCCCAGCCGGACGACATCGTGAGCCTGGGCGGCAACCTCTACGTCGGGTTCCAGAACGGCGTCGGCTCGCAGGGCGAGGCGAGCATTTCCGGCAACCTGGACAGCACTCTTGGCGAGTTCACGCGTACCGGTTCCCTCGTCAAGCAGTGGGACATGACGGGCAAGATCGACGGGATGGGCGTCGATTCCGCGACGGGGAAGGTCATCGTGACCGTCAACGAAGACTCAAATTCCAGCCTGTACACGGTTTCCGGCGGGACTGTCACCCACTACACCTACACCCCGTCGCTGCCGCACCTGGGCGGCACCGACGCCGTGGCGGTGTACAACGGGAAGATCCTGGTCAGCGCGTCCGCGCCGGGCACAGGTGGCAAGGCGCCGGCATCCGCTCCGGCGGTGTACACGGTCGTGCTGAACGCCGGGACTAAGACCGCCAAGGTCCTTCCGCTCTTCGCTGACAACGCGACGGTCACCATGGTGAACACAGGCAAGAAGACCGCCCTCGCGCTCACCGACCCGGACTCGAACGCGGTTGTTCCGTCGAGCTCACCGGACTTCGCCAGGGACTTCGTGCTGAACGCCCAAGGCGACCTTGAACTGGTTTTCTCCGGTGCAAGCGGCGCGAACATGCACGCCCTGAAGCTCGGTCAGTCGGTCGATGACATCGCCTGGGCAACCTCGGCCACTGGTGCGCTATACATGACGGACTCCGGTTCCAACACGGTAGATGCCCTCAAGGGCACGTTCACCCCCGGAACCTTGTACACCTCGGTGACCCCGTGCAACGCCAACAGCGCCCCGACCACCTGCCCTGCCCCCGGCTATACGGCCAACTACCTGGGCACCATCAACCTGAAGACCGGCAAGATCGGCACGGTCGCCGCCGTCAATGGGCAGGTCACGCCCAAGGGCCTGATCTTCGTCCCCTAACCAGCACGACGATCCGGCGGATGGCTGGGAACACCTACAACATCGCCTCCAAGGTCACCTACTACCGGTGCCCCACGACTGGGCCAACCCAAGCACGCCGCCGGCCACCCCGGCCACTCCGCACCGTCCAGGTCCCCCAGGTCCCCCCAGCTCCTGCTGGACCGCATCACCGGCGGGTTCTCCGCCGCGCGGATCTTCGGCCCCGAACGCGCCGCCCTGCTCGCCGACACGCCGAAATCACGAAAACACCGTCCAGGCCATTTCGGCCCCACCCAAGACGGCTACCACGATACCGGCCCCGACCAGCACGAACCTATCGGGCATTCGACCGATACCCGTAAAGTAAAAGGCTGCGCATCCACGCGCCTGGACGAACGGGAGGCTTTGCCGATGGCCGTCGTCATATCGGCATCTCCGCCCTATTTCCAGTTCGACCAGCAGGGCGTCGTGTTCAACATGTGGTACTTTGCCTGGTTCGACGAGGCCATGGCCCAGTTCCTCGGGGAAGCGGGCTACCCCTACCAGGCGATGATCGCCGACGGACTGGATGTCCAGCTAGTCCATACCGAGGCGGACTGGCGCGCGGGGGTCCGCTGGGGCGAGCCGGTGCTGATCGACGTGGCCACCGAGAAGATAGGGTCGACCAGTTTCACGCTGTCCTTCACCGTGCGGGTCGGATCGCAGCTGCGCTCCACGGGCCGCACCGTCTACGTGGTCGTGGCCACGGACGGCTCAGGCAAGCAGCCGGTCCCGCCAAAGCTCCGCGCGGCCCTGGAGTCCGCCCGCTGACGCGGGCCGCGCACAACACCAGGGAGGACGGCATGAAAGGTTGCGTACTGGGAGGCAAGCGCGCGGTGGTGACCGGGTCGACCCGCGGGCTCGGCTTCGCCTTCGCCAGGGAACTGACGGAGCAGGGGGCCAGCGTCGTGATCAACGGCCGGGACGCGCGGGCCTGCGCCGAGGCCGAAGCGCAGCTGGCCGCGGACGGCGCGGCGGTCGCCTCGGTGCCCGGGTCGGTAGCGGACGAGCAGGTGGCGGAGCAGCTGATCGCGACGTGCGTAGATCGTTTCGGAGGCGTGGACCTGCTGGTCAATAACGCCGGCATCACGCGGGACCGGACGCTGCTTAAGATGTCGGCCGAGGACTTCGACGAGGTCGTGGCGGTCCACCTGCGCGGGGCCTGGGCGGCCAGCCGGAGCGCCGCTCGGGCGATGCGGGCCGCGGGCGGCTCGATCGTCAACGTCGTGTCGGGCAGTGCCCTGTACGGCCTGGTCGGCCAGTGCAACTATGCCGCGGCCAAAGGCGGCATGCTGGCCCTGACGCGGGCGCTGTCACTGGAACTACGGCGGTACCAGATCAGGGTCAATGCCGTCTACCCGACCGCACTGACCGACATGACCCGCCCGCTATTGGAGCTGGCGGCGCCCGGAGCGTTGGACAGCTGGTTCCGGCCGCCGCAGGACGTGGCCCCGCTGGTGGCGTTCCTGGCCTCTGATCAGTCCGCGCAGATCACCGGTCAGGTGCTCGCCTTCGACGGGCGCGAGCTGACCGTCTGGAGCCATCCCGAGCCCGTCAGTACCGTCCGGCGCGACGGTCCGTGGAACAGCGACGATATGGCGGCGGCGCTGTCCGGCGAGATCGGCCCGCTGGCGCCGCTGCACCCGGACCAGCTGGGACGGCACGTCCACCAGGCCCTTGAACCGCGGGCCCGGGTTGCTCCCGGAAGGTCACCGGGGCAGCGGGGCGAAGAGCACCGCGGCGCTGAGACAGGTGAGGTCCTCGGCTAGCTGCGGCCGCTCTCGCAGGCCGCCCCGGCGGACGAGATCGTTGACCACCCCGAGCGCGGCGAAGATAAGGACATCGGCCTCAGGCCCGCTCACGTCACCGCGCGCGGCGACCAGCAGTGCCCGGTAGCCCGCGACGTTGTCCATGAACGCGCCGGCCATCCGCTGCGCTTGCGGACGGGGCAGGTGCTCCCGCTCGGTCAGGTACACGCCCAGCAGATCGCTGCTGTTCAGGCCGATGTCGATGTAGTGGCGCACCAGTTGCCCGAGGGCCTGGTCCGGCGGGTCGCCGCGGGCCGCGGCGAGGGCGCGGCCCAGGCTCAGCCATTCGGCCGCGCGGCTGACGGCGGCGTTGAGCAGGTCCGCTTTGCTGGAGAAATAGTGGTACACGCTGGGGCCGGTCATAGCGGCCGCCGCGCCGATCTCCTCCGTAGTGACGGCGAGATAGCCACGCTGGCGGAACAGCCGGGTGGCCGCGGCCAGCAGTTCCTCGCGCCGCGATCCCAGGCCGGCCAGCGCGGACGGCCGGGATCCGGCGGTGTCCCCGCCGTCGTCCAGCGGG
>JALYVS010000053.1 GCA_030853115.1 Actinomycetota bacterium | reverse complement strand
GTCCAGGACCGCCGCCCTGAGGCGCTGCTCCGGGCCCTCCGTACGGCCCCGGAGCCGCGTGCGGTCCAGGACCGCCGCCCTGAGGCGCTGCTCCGGGCCCTCCGTACGGCCCCGGAGCCGCGTGCGGTCCGGGACCGGCGCCGTAAGGCCCGGGCGCTCCGTATGTTCCTGGGGCGGCGCTGTGCGGTCCGGGAGCTCCCTGGGGTCCGGGATGGGGTGCTGGCGCTCCGTGCGTTCCGGGAGCGGCGTACGTTCCCGGAACGGCGCCGTACGACCCAGCGGGTCCCTGCGGCCCGGGCGTCCCGTGGGGTCCCGGCCCTCGGTGTGACCCAGGAGCCCCCTGCGAGCCGGGGACTCCGTACGGCCCAGGGGTGCCCTGTAGTCCAGGGGCTGCCTGTGACCCAGGAGCACCATGCGATCCGGGCGCTCCCTTCGGTCCGTGCGGTCCGGGCCGCTCGCGGCCGTCGGCGGCCTCCAACCGCGAGTCGGCCGGTCCTGGATGATCGCGTAGCGGAGCGAACCCGGACATCCTTGCCGGCCCGGAACCGCCCGGATATGCCTGCGGGCCGCCCGGGCTCCGTGCCGGGCCTGGGTTACCCAAGCCCGGGCCCGGGACCCCTGGCCCTGGGCCGGGGAAGACGGGGCCTAGGTCGCCGGGAACCTGAGGAATAGCCGCTGCGGACGCCCGTCCCCAGTTACCGCCGAGCGGGTCCTGAGCTGGCGGGGCCGGGTGCGGCGGGGCCGGGTGCGGAGACGACGGGTGCCCAGACGACGGGTGCCCAGACGACGGGTGCGGAGACGACGGGGGCTGGCTGTGCCTGCCCGGTGTGCCGCTCGACCGGTCGGGCACGCTAGGACGGTAAAGGTGGTCCCCGCCCGCCGGAATCCGGCGGCCGTTCGGCAGCCGGTACTGGCGTCCAGGCTCGAACTCGGCGTCGGCCATGCCGCCGTTCAGGCCATCATCGGGCCCGTGGGCGCGCGGGGCGCCGTCGGCTGCCGGAGCGGCGTGCAAGCCGCCGTTCGCCGGGCTCCCGTGCGGTAGGGCGCCGCCCGGGTGGTCGTGGACCGGGCTGAGATCCGGGCCGTTCGGTATCAGGGTCGGGCTGAGGTTCGGGATGAAATGACCAGGCGGCCGCATCGGCGGGTTCCCCGGCTCGCGGACCCGCTGCTGGTGGAGCTGACGGGGTGACATCTCGCCGGGACGACGTAGCAGCTGGCCGTAGTCGTCGTCTTCGATCCCGGCGGGTTCGCCCGCTGCTGCCGGCTCTTCCTCCTCGTACTCAGAGGAAGCAGCCCGGTGGCCGTCATCGGCTGAATACGCCGCATCGGGCTCGTAAGCATGACGACGCTGCTGGCGCGTGGGTAGACCGTAAGCGTCCCGGCCGAGGCCGGTGTCGCCACGTTCCACCAGATACCTCCTGGACCCTGAGTACCCAGCCGCGCCGCGGGACAGCTGCCCCTGTCTCATGAGTGTAGGTCGACGGAAATCCCCGGTAAGACCTAGACGGCTAATTGTCACCAATTGCACACAATAAGGAGGTGTTAGGCGGATAACGCCGAGTATCAGCACTCTCGCTGGTTCCCGGCCGGCCCGTGATGCGAACGCGTCCTGACAGGGTTACAGTCGAATCAGAAAGTGTCCCGCGGAGCGACCATGGCGTCTTGGATCGTATGGCTGATCGTGGCCGGAGTGCTCGGTGTAGCCGAACTTCTCACCACGACACTCGCCCTTGGCCTCCTTGCGATCGCCGCGTTGGTCGCGGCGGTGATCGGGACGTTCCATCTCGATCTGGCGGTGCAACTCGCCGCGTTCGTCGTCACGGCAGGCGCCGGGCTCGGGTTCGTCCGGCCGATCGCGATGCGGCATATCAAGCAGCCGCCGCTGCTGCGGACCGGCACCGCCGCGCTCGTCGGGCGGTCGGCGATCGTCCTCGAAGAAGTCGCCGAGCACACCGGGCGGATTCGCATCGGTGGCGAGGAATGGTCCGCACGCCCCTACGACGAATCGCTGGTGATACCGGTCGGCGCCAAGGTTGACGTCATGCAGATCGACGGTGCCACCGCCCTCGTTTACCCTCGGGAGTAGCAATGCTGATAGCGGAGCTCGTCATCGCGGCCGTGGTCGCGCTCATTGTCGTCATCACGGTCACGCGTTCGGTCCGGATCGTGCCGCAGGCACGCGCGCGCAACGTCGAGCGGCTCGGCCGTTACCGCAAGACGCTGGAACCGGGCCTGAATTTCGTGATCCCGATGATCGACCGGGTGAAGCCGATGATCGACCTGCGTGAGCAGGTGGTCTCGTTCAACGGCGCGCCGGTGATCACTGAGGACAACCTGGTCGTGCTGATCGACACCGTGCTGTTCTTCCAGGTGACCGACCCGCGGGCGGCGGATTACGAGATCGTCAACTACATCCAGGCGATCGAGCAGATCACCGCGACGATGCTGCGCAGCGTGATCGGGTCGATGGACCTCGAGCAGACGCTGACGTCGCGGGACAAGATCAACGCTTTGCTGCGCGGCGTGCTCGATGACGCGTCAGGGAAGTGGGGCATCCGGGTCACCCGGGTGGAGCTCAAGGCCATCGACCCGCCGAAGTCGGTCAAGGACGCGATGGAGAAGCAGATGCGCGCGGAGCGGGAAAAGCGTGCCGCCGTGCTGACTGCCGAGGGCGTCAGGCAGTCCAAGATCCTGACCGCCGAAGGCGAGAAGCAAAGCGCCATCTTGACCGCCGAGGGCCTCCGGCAGGCCAAGATCCTGACCGCGGAAGGCGAGGCGCAGGCTATCGGCGCGGTCTTCCAGGCCGTGCACGACAACGACCCGGACCCCAAGCTGCTCGCTTACCAGTACCTGCAGACGCTGCCGTTGCTCGCACAGGGCGCGGGCAACACGTTCTGGGTGATCCCCAGCGAGGTGACATCGGCGCTCAAGTCGGTCGCCAGCGCCTTCGGCGGCGACGCGGCTCCCGGCCCGGCCCACGAGCCACCCCGTCCCCGGCGCGAGGCGCCCGCGGTAAGCGCCGACAGCGCTCTGGCGATAGACGCGGCCCGGGCCGCTAGCACCGCACCGGAGATCCCCGCAGGCACCAACGGCGCCGACCCAGTCACCCCCAGCACAGCCAACGGCGCCGACCCAGCCACCTCGAGCCCAGCCACCCCCAGCCCAGTCAGCAGCGGCGGTTCGAGTGCCATCCCCGGGGTGTCCGATGTGGTGAGCGCCATGCTCGCCTCCGCGATCCCCGGGGCTAACTTCGTCGACCCGCAGGACTTCGTCGACCCGCTAGATTCCGTCGATCCCGCGGGCTCCGCCACAGACATTCCCCACCAGGCCGACCCGCCCGCGGTCAACGCCACCGAAACCGGAAGTTAGAGCGGGCGCACTACCTCAGCAGGAGCACCAGGGCGCTGCCGATGAGCGCGGCGATGACGATGATGATCAGCAGCTTGACCGGGAAGTACCGGTCCTTCTGGTGGTTCGCGGCCTCATGACCCGCCGCCTGAGCGGCCGCGTACCCGGTTGAAGCGGCGGACCCGGCCGAAGCCAGGGATTCAGCCGGCGTCAGCGGCTGGGTCGCTGTGGAGGGCCTGGCCCTAGGCGTTGATTCCGCCCGGAGCCGGGGGTCAGCGGAAGCGGTGACCGCGGCCGGGGCGGCCGCGGCCGCCCCGGTCTGGGCCGCCTCGGACCACGATGTCTGGCTGTACGTCTGCTCCTGGGCCTGGTGCGGGGGAGCAGGCGGCCGCTGCAGATCGGCCTTGGGCTTGGCCGCCGCGGTCGCCCAGAAATCTGTCCGCTCCGCCGGCTTCAGCACGCCTTCCTGGTGCTGCGCGGCCCGGTCACGGCTGGCCGGCTCGGCATCGGTCTCCGCCGCCGGCCAGGCTCCGGCCGTCCCGGCGCCGCTCTGTTCGTGTCCACTCTCCCCGGCATCTACTCGCCAAGCATCGGTCCGTCCGCGGCCGGCCTGCCCGGCATCTGCCTGCCAGGCGTCGGCTCGTCCGTTCCCGGCCTGACCGGAGCCCTGCGCCGCAGCTTCGGACTCGTTCTCCGACAGCCAGTGAAACTGATCGGACTGATCCGGGGCTTCAGCCGGGTCCGGCTTAGCCGCGATGTCGAAAGGCTCGCGGCTCCATGATGTCGTGGCGTGGTTACTGCTAGCCGCGATCCCCTGATCGCTGGCCGCGTCCCAGCCCGGCGTGCTGCTCCAGCCGGTAGCGGGCTGGGCGCGCGTGCTCGCCCCCCAGCCGGCTCCCGGGCCGCCCTGATCGGGACGACCGCCTCTCAGCGCCGCTTTGATCCGCTCCGGGTCGTAGACGTTGGGCGGGGCAATGCCGACTCCGGCGCGGGCGCCGGCGACAGCGGCCGGGCTGGCACCGGGAGCCCTGACCGGGAGATCCGGATCCTCGGGTATCTCGGAGGTCAGGCGACGCCATCGTTCTTCCCAGTCCGGGACGTCCCCGTCGCACGCCCGGACGTACGCGGTCAGGATAGGCAGGTTCGGCAGGAGGGGGCCGTTCTCCGCTTCCTTCAAGATGCCACTCGGGTAATGCGCCCGGGCAGCGAGCTCGTCGACCTCGATGGCGGCCGTGCCACGCAGCGCGCGCAGGTCAGCCAGGAACCGTGCCTGATCGTCGCCTGGTCCGGCCGACCTCATTCCCCGGATTTGCAACTGGGCACCCTTCCCGCCGGCTACGCATGGGCCTAGGCGCCGCCCCCGCACCTGCACCCATCACCTGGGATTACCGGGGAGGTTACCGCGCCGGGAGCCTCAATGCCGCTGATACCGCGCATTTACTTCCTAGTGTCTCTTGCCGAGCCCGGAAGCGGGCCTAGAATCACGGATCCGGACGCGAGGTCGAGCCTGTTATTAAGCCCCATCGCGGGGTCGCGGGCCGCTGCTGGCCGCACCCGCCTGAAGATGGCGAGCTCAGAGGCGGATGGCCAGGCCGATGGTGAGGGCGATCCCGAACGCCAGCTGGAGCCGTCCGGTCTCACCGAGCGTCTTGATCAGCGCCGGGCCGGAGGCGCCGGACCGTACCGACCTGACGGGAATCCGGGCCAGCGGCAGCGCCACGACGGTGACCAGGGCCAGCGGCCGGAAAAAGGCGAGCAGCGCGGCCACGCCGAACGGCGCGAGCAGCATCGCCGTATAAGTGACGCGGCTGCGCGCGTCACCGAGCAGCACCGCGAGCGTGCGCTTGCCCACGAGCGTGTCGCCGCGGATGTCACGCAAGTTGTTGACCATCAGCAAGGCGCAGGCCAGCAGTCCAGCCGCCACCGAGGCGGCCAGCGCCAGCCAGCTGAACGTCTTCATCTGCACGTACGCGGTGCCCGCCACCGCGACCACGCCGAAGCAGGCGAACACGAAGACTTCGCCGAGTCCGCGGTACCCGTAAGGCTTGGGTCCGCCCGTGTAGAACCAGGCGGCCGCGATGCAGGCGGCGCCCACCGCCAGCAGCCACCACGAGGTGGCGGCGGCCAGCGCCAGTCCGGCCGCGCCCGCCACCCCGAAGAAGCCGAACGCCGCTGCCTTCACCTGCCGCGGCGGTGCCAGCCCGGCCGCGACGAGCCGGACCGGTCCGACTCGCCGCTCGTCTGAGCCGCGTACGCCGTCGCTGTAGTCGTTGGCGAAGTTGACGCCCACTTGAAGCGCGAGCGCGACGACGAGGGCCAGAGCCGCCCGCCACCAGGAGAACTTGTCGTATCCGGCGGCGACTCCGGAGCCGATCAGGACCGGGACGATCGCCGCGGGCAGCGTCCTGGGACGCGTTCCCGCCAGCCATTCCCGAGCATCAGCCACTCCCAGATCCTACGGGCACTCCGGAGCCTGGCCGGTCACGGGCTGATGGCCGTGTGCAGGCGCAGCACGGGCACGCTTACGCCCACGTCCAGTTCGGCCCGGGCGCCGTCGGCGGCCCAGCCCGAGGATTCCAGGAAACCGCGCAGCGCGCTGTCCGCTTCCAGGGCCCAGGCGGACACGGTGTGGAAGCCGTCCTCGACGAGGGTGTCCGCGGCCGCCTGCAAGAGCCTGCTGCCGTGCCCCCGCCCGGTCCGTTCTGGCATGATCCGCAGCTCATAGAGCTCGCCGTCGGTGCCGGGCCAGCGGTCAGCGTCGGTGGCCGGTCCGGCGGAGATGAACCCGGCCACCTCACGGGACGGGCCGTCTTCGGTGGCCGTCAGCACGTGATGCCTGCTTGTCGGCGGGTTCGTGATCGCCTCCCGCCACCGGTCACGCCACATGTCCTCGGCTTCGCCGCTGGTCAGCTCGGCGAGCAGGGCATCGGGCACGATCCCGGCGAAGCTGTGACGCCAGCTCGCCACCTGGACCCGGGCCAGGGCCCCGGCATCGCCTGGACGGGCCGGGCGGACGAAACCAGCGGTTCCCGGTGCCGTCACCCCGGCCGGATCTGGTTCCGGCGGGGTCACTTGTCCGGGTGCGCGATGAGCGTGATGTCGCGCGCCGCGCCGGTAGAGGCCGAGGTCGCCATCGCGGCATAAACCTGCAGCGCCGCGCTGACCGGGCGCTGCCGGTCAACCGGACGGTATCCGCCGAGCCGGGACAGCAGCTGCTCGCGGCGCGCCGCGAGATCGTCGTCGGTCACGTCGAGCCGCAGTTCACGGCGCGGGATGTCGATGATCACCGTGTCGCCGTTCTCCGCCAGCGCGATCGTCCCGCCCGCGGCCGCTTCCGGCGCGACGTGGCAGATCGACAGGCCCGAGGTCCCGCCAGAGAACCGCCCGTCGGTGACCAGGGCGCAGGCCCGGCCCAGGCCCTTGCCCTTGAGGAAGCTGGTCGGGTAGAGCATCTCCTGCATGCCAGGACCGCCGCGCGGACCCTCGTAACGGATGACCACCACGTCGCCCGCGTTGACCGCCCCGCCCAGGATGCCCGCGACCGCGTCGTCCTGGCTCTCGAACACCACGGCCGGCCCGGAGAACTGCCACAGATCCTCCGGCACTCCCGCGGTCTTGACGATCGCACCGTCTGGAGCCAGGTTCCCGTACAGTACGGCGAGCCCGCCGTCGGCGGTGTAGGCGTGCTCGGCGTCCCTGATGCAGCCCGCCGCCCGGTCGGTGTCCAGCGTGTCCCAGCGGTTCGACTGCGAATACGGGCGAATGGTGCGAACGCCGCCCGGCGCGCCGTGGTACAGCTCGACCGCCTCGGCGCTGACCGACGCGGACCCCAGGTCCCAGGCGTCCAGGAACTCCCGCAGCGAGGCGCTGTGCACCGAACGCACCTCGCGGTTCAACAGCCCGGCCCGGTCCAGCTCGCCCAGGATCGACGGGATGCCGCCGGCCCGGTGGACGTCCTCCAGGTGATAGGAGCTGCTCGGCGCGACCTTGCACAGGCAGGGCACCCGGCGGGAGAGTTCGTCGATCTCCTTGAGCCCGAAGTTGACGCCGCCCTCGTGGGCGGCGGCGAGCAGGTGCAGGATCGTGTTGGTCGAGCCGCCCATCGCGACGTCGAGCGTCATCGCGTTCTCGAACGCCTCGCGGTTCGCGATGGCCCGGGGCAGCACGGAGTCGTCGCCGTCGGCGTAGTACTGGCGGGTGATCTCCGCGATCACCCGGCCCGCCCGCTCGAACAGGCCGCGCCGGTCTGAGTGGGTGGCCAGCGTGCTCCCGTTGCCGGGCAAGGCTAGCCCGATCGCCTCGGTCAGGCAGTTCATCGAGTTGGCGGTGAACATGCCGGAGCAGGATCCGCAGGTAGGACAGGCGGACTCCTCCATGGCCAGCAGCTGGTCATCGGAGACCGAGGGGTCCGCTGAGGCCACCATCGGGTCGATCAGGTCGAGCTTGGGCCCGGCGGCCAGGCCTGCGGGCGCGCCGGCCTCCATCGGGCCGCCGGAGACGAACACGGTCGGGATGTTCAGCCGCATGGTGGCGATCAGCATGCCCGGCGTGATCTTGTCGCAGTTCGAGATGCAGATCATGGCGTCGGCGCAGTGCGCGTTGACCATGTACTCGACCGAGTCGGCGATCAGCTCCCGGCTCGGCAGCGAGTACAGCATGCCGCCGTGCCCCATGGCGATGCCGTCGTCCACCGCGATCGTGTTGAACTCGCGCGGGATCGCCCCGGCCGCGCGGATCGCGTCGGCCACCACCTGGCCGACCTCGCGCAGGTGCACGTGCCCGGGAACGAACTCGGTGAAGCTGTTGGCCACCGCGATGATCGGCTTGCCGATGTCCTCCCTGGCTACCCCGGTGGCGCGCAGCAGGGCGCGCGCACCCGCCATGTTCCTGCCGTGCGTGACCGTGCGGGACCGAAGCGGCGGCATACCGATGTTCCTCTCAGCTTGTCTCAGCACCCAAGCCTACCGGCGCGCCGGCTCGCCCGCTGCGTCCCGGCCCGGGCGACCTGCGCAGGTCGTGGCCCGGACGCCGGCCGGAAAGTCAGCTCGCCCGGACTCCGGCGGTCAAATGCGGGAAGGCCTGGTTCGCGGCCTTGTAGATCCGCTCGACCTCGGCGTCGTTCAGCGGGACCTGGCCGCTTTGCCGGGCCCGCCGCCTGAGGTACTTGCGCAACCGCGGGCCGCTGAAAACGTCGACCTCCCTGATGGTGGCCACGTCCCAGGGAATCTTGGGGCCGTAGACGGCCATCGCCGGCTGGACGGTCACCGGGCGGCCTACCACACCGGAAAGCATCTCGGTGGCCCGCTGTGACTCCCACCGGGCATGCTCGAGCCGCTCCTTCATGCTGAACGGGCCATGCCATAGCTGCCTGGCATTCTTGGTCCGCACCACCAGGTGCTTGTCCCAGGATTCCGAGTCAATGGCGAACACGCCGGCCGGCCCGACGACCAGGTGGTCGATCTGCTCCTCGGTCTCCGGGATGAGGTTGCCGTGGACGGCCCGGTAACCTGCCCGCCTCAGCTTGGCCAGCTGCCGGCGGGTATGACGCTGGGCCCCGGTCATCTTGACCCGCTTGCCGCCCACGCCTCTTCTGGACTGGTAGATGGTGTCGGCGATGGCGGCGACAACGGCGAGCGTCAGTCCTAGCCGCCAGGAGACCAGGAGCGAGAACGCCACCCCGACGACGATCGCGACGATGACCCGCCGCTGCCACCCGCGCATCTTCGGGTCGGCGGCAAGGTGCGCCAGGTTGCCCCGGCGCTGGCCGATGCCCGGCCGGGCCGGCTTGCCATCGGCCGGCTCAACCGGCGTGACCACGAGCTTCCAGGTGGCCTTGCGCGGGACCGCCTGGCCCCCCGCGGCTCCGTCTCCGCTGCTACCGGGAGACACCGCGTCCTGCGGGCTGCCGGGTTCTGTCGCGTCCGCAGGCTTTCCCCAGTCCAGGAACGCCGGCGTCTGCGCCCGGTCGTCGGCCGCGGTCTCCTCAGCCGGTATCGCCGCCTCAGCCGGTATCGCTGCCTCAGCCGCATCCGGCCCGGCGGCCTCGAACTCCGGCCCGCCTGGTGCTGTCCCGCTGTGATTGCCCCGTGCCGCCAGGTGATCTGGCGACTTGCTTGTTCTCAGCTTCGGCCACGCCATCCGGTACTCACCCACCACCTCAGCGTAACTGCGTCAGGACTAAGCGCATAACACGGTTGCCACCACGATTGTGCCCTACCACACGGAGTTTTAAAGCTAGACAACGAGTCGGAAAAGCCGCTAAAGGTCTGGTATCTGTGGTGGCCTACCATGAGTCAGCATGACCCAGATGCATGAGCTCACCATGATCGAGCTAGCCACGGCGATCCGGACTCGCGAGCTGTCTCCCGTCGCCGTCACCGATCATTATCTGCGCCGCACGGACGAGCTCAACGCCCGGGTCGGCGCCTTCTTCACCATCACCGCCGAGCTCGCCGCCGAGCAGGCCCTGGCCGCCGAGAAAGCCGTGGCGGCGGCAGCCGACCCGGCCCGGCTGCCGCCGCTGACCGGCGTGCCGATCCCGATCAAAGACCTGAACATGGTGGCCGGTGTCCGGCAGACCCTCGGCTCGGCGGCCTACGCCGCCAACGTGCCCAGCGCAGACGACCACGTGGTGGCCAGGATCAGGCAGGCCGGCGCGGTGATCACCGGGAAGACGGCGACGCCCGAGTTCGGCCTGCCCTGCTACACCGAGACCAGGATCGGGCCGCCGGCCCGGACTCCGTGGGACCTATCCAGGTCCGCGGGCGGATCAAGTGGCGGCGCGGCCGCCGCGGTGGCCGCTGGCCTGGCGCCTGCCGCCCAGGGCAGCGACGGCGGCGGGTCCATTCGCATCCCGTCCAGCGTGTGCGGTCTGTTCGGGATCAAGCCGAGCCGCGGCCGGGTATCGGGCGGCCCGCTCGTGCCCGACCTGTCCGGCCTGGGGGTCAACGGCCCGATCGCCCGCACGGTCGCCGACGCCGCGCTGCTGCTCGACGTGATGGCAGGAAACTACCCAGGCGACATGTACACCCAGCCGCCGCTGCCGCCGGGCGAGTCTTTCCTCGGGTACGCCAGCCGGCCGCCGGGTCAGCTGCGGATCGGCCGGACCCGGCAGAGCCCGGTCGAGGGCGCCGAGGTGCACCCGGACTGCGTGACCGCCTACGAAGAGGCGAGTACCCTGCTGGCCAGCCTGGGCCACGAGGTCGTCGACATCCCGATGCCGTTCAGCCCGGACATGGTGCCCTTCTTCGAGGTCCTGTGGTACACCCACGCCACGCTGGCCCCGGTGGCCCCGGGCAGCGAAGAACTGCTGCTCCCGCTGACCCGCTATCTGCGCGGTCGCGGTCAGGCCGTCAGCGCGCAGGAACTCATCTTCGCCCAGGCCGTCTTGCAGGCTGTTACCCGCGCCGCGCTCACCATGCTGAACGCCTACGACGCCGTCCTGTCCCCGACCCTGGCCATGCCGCCGGTGCCCGTCGGGTACTTCGACGAAGCGGAGCCGGCCGAGAACTTCGAGCGGCAGAAGCGGTTCACCCCGTTTACCGCGGTCTACAACGTATCCGGCCAGCCGGCCGTCAACGTGCCGCTGCACTGGACCGGCGAGGGCCTGCCGATCGGGATCATGCTGGCCGGCCGGATGGGCGAGGAGGGGACCCTGATCTCCCTGTCCGCCCAGCTGGAGGAGGCCCGCCCGTGGGCCGGGCGGCACCCGCCGATGTGGTGATCCAGCGGCTGCTAGTGGCTGGGCGGCACGTCCAGGGCGGGATTGCGGTCGAAGAAGCCGGACGGCTTGAGCCAGAACGACACGATGTCGGCCGGCATCACCGGCCAGTCCTCCGGCCGGGGGATGTGATGCAGGCCGAATACGTACCACAGCACGACGTCGGCGTTCTCGATGGACCGGTCCTGCGCCGTCCACACCGGCAGCCCCCCGTCCTGCTCGGAAAGGTTCGGGAAGTCGCCGCAGGGCCAGCGCTCGTCCGGGTGATAGGGCGTCACCCACAGCGTATGGCCGATCACCTCGGCCCGCCGGAAGGCCGGCGAGGCGGGGTCGATCAGCGGCGGGAACGTCCCCCCGGGCACGAGCTTGTACCCGACCGGGGTACCCAGGCCGTTCCGCATGTTGTGGTTGACGATCTTCCAGCCGCGCTGGGTGTTCCAGTCGTAGTCCTGCTTGCCCTCGGCTTCGGTGCGCAGCGGGGTGCTGGTGACCGTCAGGCCCAGCCCGTAGGGGTCGTCGCCGCCCGCTCGGGCCGGCATCGAGTCGACGGCGTAGACGGTGTTGCCGGGGCCGTCCACGTCGAGGTCGAGCCGCGCCACGATGAAGTGCTGGTGGAACGGCGCGTACGTGTCCTGGTCGACCAGCGTGCCGTTCTCCGGCCGGCCGGCGGCGCCGGCCTGCGAGGTGACCAGGATGCCGGTGGCGCGGACCTCGCACTCGATGTTGCCGTCCTGGTAGAAGCGCCAGTACACCAGGTACTCGTAGTTGGCCACGGTGACGTGGAAGGAGACCACCAGCCGCCGGGCCCGGCGGACTTCGGCCCCGGCCCGTTCGTCGACATGCTTCCACAGGACCCCGGCGTCCTCCTCGTGGACGCAGATCGCGTTGGTGATCGTCCGGGGCTCGCCGTGAGAGTCGTGCACCACGGCGTCCAGGTAGGTGATCTCGCCTAGGCAGTCGCAGCCGAGTTCCAGCGAGGTGGTCATGAAGCCCAGGCCCCACTCGCCGATGTCGAACGCGGTCCTGCGGTAGTGGTCGGGGCTAGCATCGCGGTACGGCACGACCATCTCCGCGAACGAGAGCCGGTGGGCCACCGGCCGCAGCCGCCCCGCGTCGCGGAACCCCACCTGGTGCAGCACCAGGCCCTCCCGGTGATTGAACCCCAGCCGCAGCTGCCAGTCCTGCCAGGACAGCAGGTGGCCGTCCAGGCTGAAGCCGACTCCGTCGGGCTGGCTGACCTGCAGGGGCTTGACCTCGCGCAGCGGCTGCCCGATGAGCTTGGGCAGGTACTCGCCGCGGACCGGCCGGCCCGCCGCCCGCTCGCCGCTGTCCTCGAGCTCCAGCAGCGTCATCTGGTTCAGGTCGACGACCGGGTGCAGCCCGGTGACGTGGTGGGCGTACGGGCTGCCGTCCTGGCTGGCCCGGCACCAGACGTCGCACCAGCCGAGCCGCAGGCCACGGTACCGTTCGGGCACCAGCGCGGCACCGTAGGCCCACATGTCGGTCAGCACCAGGGACAGATCGGTGATCCCGCGGCGCGCCAGCGCCTCGACCAGGGCCGGCTCACCCCGCAGCATCTGGTCGCATTCGTGCCACTCATCCACCGTCATGTTCGGCTGCTGGCCCGGCAGGTGCTCCCAGCTGGTAACGGCGCCCCCGGTCAGCGACACCACCGCCCGGTACGCCTGCCCGTCAGCCCGGTCCCAGCAGACCGCCAGCGCCTCCCGGTCCGTCCGCGCCTCCCGGTCCGTCCGCGCCTCCCGGTCCGCCGGGCCCGCCAGCACGTCCTTGGCCGGCTCGCGGAGCTCGATCGAGGCGAACCGCCAGCTCTCGCCGATCCCGCGGTCGCGCCGCAGGATCGCCGCGGCTCCCCTGATCTCCCCGGCCGTCAGCGGGTCAAGCGGATGTTCCGGTGCGTTGGTCACGTTCGTCCTCTATCCCGGCGGCGTTGGCGATCCTGGCTGATTATCGCCCAGTCACCGCCAGGCTCACGCCAGCTCCGGCGGACCCGCGTCTTGCGGCGCCGCGTGCGCAGGCTCTACGTTGCGGCCATGCACAGTGTGGATCCGACGACGGAGTCGATGATCAGGTCGGTGCTCGCCTACGCGGAGAACCGGCTGCGGCTGAACCCGGTGCCGCTGGACCGGGGCTCGCGCGCCCCGGCCGAGCTGGAGGCGGCGCTGGGCGGGCTGCTCGGCGCCGGGCCGCACAACCCCGACCAGGTGCTCGGCGTGTACACCTCGGTGGTGGCACCCGCGGTGATCTCGGCGGACAGCCCGCGTTTCCTCGGCTTCATCCCGGCCGCGCCGACCAAGGCGGCCCTGCTGTTCGACATGCTCATCTCCTGCGCCTCGATCCAGGGCATCTCCTGGCTGGAGGCGGCGGGCGCGATCCATGCCGAGAACCAGGTGCTGCGGCTGATCGCCGACCGGGCCGGGATGCCGGCCGGCGCGGGCGGCTGCTTCGTCTCCGGCGGTTCGGCCGGTAATCTGTCCGCTTTGGTGGTGGCCCGCGAGGTCGCCAAACGCAAGGCCGGCCCGGCCACCGCGGCCGGCCGGCGCTGGCGGGTGGCGGTCAGCGAGGACGCGCATTCCTCCATCGTCAACGCCCTGCGGATCTGCGAGATGGACCCGCTGATCGTGCGAACCGAGGATCACCGGCTGACCGGGGCGGCGCTGCGCGCCGCGATCGGCGCGGACGGCCACCCCGAGTCGATCGCCGCGGTGGTGGCCACCTCCGGGACCACCAACGCCGGCATCATCGACGACCTGGCCGGGGCCGCCGCCGTAGCGCGTGAGCATCAGCTGTGGCTGCACGTGGACGGCGCCTACGGCGGGGCCGGCCTGTTCGCGCCGAGCGTCCGGGCCCGCTACGACGGCATCGAGCACGCCGACTCGTTCATCGTGGACCCGCACAAGTGGCTGTTCGCCCCGTTCGACTGCGCGGCGCTGCTATACCGGAACCCCGCGATCGCCCGCTCGGTGCACAAGCAGGACGCCTCGTACCTCGACGTCATCCACGACACGCCGGGGGAGTGGAACCCGACCGACTACGCTTACCACCTCACCCGGCGGGCCCGCGGCCTGCCGCTGTGGTTCTCGCTGGCGGTCTACGGGGTCGACGCCTACTCCGAGGCCATCGAGACGGCGATCGGGCTGGCCCGCGCGACCGCGGCGCAGATCAAGGCCCGGGACAACCTTGAACTGATCCGCGAGCCCGAGCTCGGCGTGGTGCTGTTCCGCCGCCGGGGCTGGCGGCCCGCGCAGTACACCCGGTGGGCGGACCAGCTGCTGGCCGACCAGGTGGCGTTCATCCCGCCGTCGGCCTGGGAAGGGGAGACCGTGGCCAGGTTCGCGTTCTTGCACCCGCAGACCCCGGAGGACCTGGTCCGGGAGATCCTGGACCGGATGGACTGACGCCAGCCCCCTGCGCTCCGGCCCGCTGCATATAGTGCGAGGGTGGGTTCACCAGAGGGCGTCGCTGAGGTCAGCCAGCTGCCGCGGGCCAGCGCCATCTTGCTCGACGCGGGCGGAGTGCTGGTCTTCCCGGAACCAGACCGGATCCTGGCCCCGCTGCGGGCGGCGGGTTTCCACCCTGATCTGGCTACCCTCGAGCGAGCCCACTATCAGGCGATGGCGGTCCAGGACGCGGCCGCCTTGCCGCCCGTTCAGGACACCTGGTGGCGGGACTACCTGCTGACCTTCATCGCCGCCTGCGGGGTGCCGGGGGACCGGTGCGAGGAGCTCGCCGCCGCGATAGACCATGGGGTCAGGGGTTACAGCTGGTCGCACGTCGGCCTCGGAGCGATCGACGGACTGCGGGCGGTGGCCGCGCTCGGCCTGCCGATGGGCGTGGTTTCCAACTCCGACGGCACGGTGGAGTCCTACCTGCGCCGCCTGGGAGTCTGTTACGCGTTGCAGCGCCCGGGCCCGCCAGCGGACCCGGACGCGCCGCACCGACCGGAACCCCCAGCGGAACACCCCGGAGTCCGGGTCGGCGTGGTCATTGACTCCGCGGTCGTCGGCGTGGCCAAACCCGATCCGGCTATCTTCGGCCTCGCGCTCGACGCGCTGGACGTGCCACCGGGCCGGACCGTCGTGCACGTCGGGGACAGCCTGCGCTACGACGTGGCCGGCGCGCTGGCGGCCGGCCTGCAGCCGGTCCACCTGGACCCGTACGGGTTCTGCCCCCAGCCGGACGGGCACCCGCACGTCCGGAGCCTGGCCGAGCTGCCCCCGCTCATCGGCGGCTAGCCGGCCGCAGCGGCGCGAAAACGACTCGGCGCTTACCCGGCGGTGGCGATAAGCTACGGGCTTCAATAGCACGGTTTCGATGAGCACGGTTTTGATGAGCACGTTCGATGAGCACGGCCTGAAAGCGAGAGTCGCAGATCATGCGCTGGTCCAAGATGCACATTCCGACGCTGCGGGACGACCCGGCGGATGCCGGCGCGCCGAGCCACCGCCTGCTGCTCCGGGCCGGGTACATCCGCCAGCTGATGGCCGGGCACTACTCGCTGCTGCCGATCGCCCAGCGGGTCCGGCTCAAGGTCATCGAGATCATCCGTGAGGAGATGAACGGGATCGGCGCGCAGGAGATCCTGATGCCGGTCATGCACCCCGCCGAGCTCTGGCAGACCAGCGGCCGCTGGGAGGTGATGGGCGAGGAGATGTTCCGGCTGAAGGACCGCCGCGGCTCTGACCTGGCGCTGGGCATGACGCACGAGGAAATCGTCTCCACCTTGGCCACCGAGCTCGACTCCTACCGCCAGCTGCCGCAGATGTGGTACCAGTTCCAGACCAAGCTGCGCGACGAGCCGCGGCCCAAGGCGGGCCTGATGCGCACCCGCGAGTTCACCATGAAGGATTCCTACAGCTTCGACCTCGGGACGGACGGGCTGGACGTGTCCTTCCGCGCCCACCGCGACGCCTACGCCCGGGCGTTCGAGCGCCTGGGCATCCCGGCCCTGCAGGCGCAGGCCTCCAACGGCACGATGGGCGGCTCGGACTCCATCGAGTTCGTCTGCCCGTCCCCGACCGGCGAAGATCTCGTTATCCACTGCCCAGCCTGCGATTACGCCGCGAACATCGAGAAGGCGACGTCCCGGCTGGCCCCCGTAGACGATTCCGCCGAACGGACCGTGGTGCTGGCCGCACCGCAATCCTTCCCGACCCCCGGCGTACGCACCATCGACGATCTCGCCAGCCAGTACCAGGCCGCGCCCGACCGGCAGATCAAGACCCTGGTCTACGTGCTCGACGGCACGCTCACCCTGGTCCTGATGCGCGGCGATCACGCGCTGCACGAGCAGAAGCTCGTCGACGCCACCGGCGCGGTCACCGTCCGCCCGGCCGAGCCGCAGGAGATCCGGGCCGCGCTCGGCGCGCTGCCCGGCAGCCTCGGCGCGGTCGGCACCGCGTCTCCTGGCCCGGGTGATCACCCGATCATCGCCGACGAGGCGCTGCGCGGCCGCCGCGGCATGTACACCGGGGCGAACATCGACGACACCCACCTGCGCGGCGTCGACGTCGAACGGGACATCGCCGTCGGGGTGTGGGCTGACCTGCGCGAGGCGGCGGCCGGCGAGGGCTGCGTCAACTGCGGCCACGAGCTCGAGGCCGAGCGCGGCATCGAGGTCGGGCACATCTTCAAGCTCGGCTACAAGTTCAGCGATGCCCTGGGGCTCAGCGTGTCCGGTCCGGACGGCAAGCCGGTCAAGCCGATCATGGGCTGCTACGGCATCGGTGTCGAGCGGGCGATGGCCGCGATCATCGAAGTCCATCACGATGACAAAGGCATCATCTGGCCGGCCGCCGTGGCGCCGTTCGAGGTCGACGTGGTGATCGCCCAGCAGGACAACGCCGAGGTGGCCAAGGCGGGGGAGCGGATCTACCAGGCGCTGCTCGCCGCCGGCGTCGAGGTCATCGTGGACGACCGGCCGGTCCGGGCGGGGGTCAAGTTCAGCGACGCCGAGCTGGTCGGCATCCCGTTCCGGGTCACCATCGGCCAGCGCGGCCTGGCCTCAGGCAGCGCGGAGCTGACCGACCGGGCCACCGGTTCCACCGTCGGTGTCCCGCTGGAGGAGCTGGCCAAGCACGTCCGCGAAGCGGTGACCCAGGCCGTCGCGGCCGGACGCTGAGCGGGGGAGGTCACCTGATGGCCACCGAGGTGCCGCAGACGGTGGCGTGGCTGCCCAAGCCGACAAGCACGTCACCGCCGACCTGCACAAAGCCGCGTCAGGCGCGGCCCTGTCCCCGATCCTGCTGGTGCGCGGCGACGACACCCACCCGCTCATCGTCGCCGACGGCTACCACCGCGTCTGCGCCAGCTACTGGATCGACGAGAACACCGACATTCCCTGCGTCCTGGTCTAGGTTCAGGGGTTAAGCTTCCTGGCGGTCGCGGGCCTGGCAGCGGAGCGCGCGCAGGACGTCGTCGCGACCCTCGGTGAGGAGCCGGCGCAGCGCGGCCGGGGGCTGTTCGGCGTCGATGTAGGCGTCGGTCGCCTCGACCGTCTGCGGTGAGATCGCGCTCACCGTGTAGGCGCCGCTGACGAAATCCTGCGCCATCGCCGATGACCAGTCACGCCACACGGTCCCCAGCATCTGGAAATACTTCGGCCGGTAGGACTCCATGAGCCCGGGCTGGTCAGGGTCGGCGAAGCCGCCCAGCGTAGCGCGGAACGTAGCGAGGCCCTGCTTGCCCTCGGTCATCGTTTCCCAGGCCTGCTGCTTGGCCTCGGCCGACGGGATCATGGCGCGGCACGCCGCGGCGTTTCTTTCGCCGGCGTCGGTGGCGTCCCGCGCCAGCTCCGCGTCGATGCTCGTGATCCCGAAGGCCCCGCCGTCCTGCTCCGCCACGGTGTTGCCCCGGCTGACCAGGCGCCCGAGCAGGGACCAGCGCAGGTCGGTGTCGACGCTGAGACCGTCCAGGACCACTGAGCCGTCGAGCAGCCCGGCGAGCAGGGCCAGGTCCGGGCCGGACGTGGCGACGCCCGCGAAGGCGCGAACGTAGGCGAGCTGGATATCGGACCCGGCCGGGGCGCCGTGCAGGAGGTCGCGCAGTGTCCCGGCCATCAGGGCCAGCCCCGCCGGGCGCCAGCTCGGGTCGGCGAACCGGCGCACCGCCTGGCCCGCCTGCCGCAGCAACGTCTGCACGACGCTGATCTCGGCCACCGAAGAGATGCCGGACATCACCAGGCGGACGTAATCGCGCGCCGCCATCTCGCCGTCGCGGCACATGTCCCAGGCCGCTGACCAGCACAGCGCGGCGGCCAGCGAGTCGGTGAAGGCCGCGATACCCGCGCTTGGGCCGCTCTGGCGGCCATCGCGGGACTCTCCTGGCCCGGACTGCGAGCCGACCAGGGTGTGCAGCGAATGCGTGTCGAGCCGGATCTTGGCGTAGGTGAGGTCGTCGTCGTTGACCAGGACGAGGTCCGGACGTGACTGGCCCGCCAGCTCGGGTATCACCGTGCGCGGGCCGGCCACGTCGGTCTCGATGCGGGCCCGGCGGGTCAGGCCGGTGGCGGTCCGGTCGTAGAGGCCGATAGCGATGCGGTGCGAGCGGAGCACCGGGTGACTGGCGGCGGCCTCCTGTTCCACCGCGAATTCGGTGAACCTGCCGTCCGCGTCGACCGAGTAGGACGGCCGCAGCGTGTTCACCCCGGCGGTCTGCAGCCATTCGGCGGACCACGACGCCAGGTCACGTCCCGAGGTTTCCTCGAGTGCGGACAGCAGGTCCGCCAGCGTCGCGTTGCTAAAGGCGTGCCCGGCGAAATACTTCCGGACGCCGTCCAGGAAATTCTCCCGCCCCACGTAGGCCACGAGCTGCTTGAGCACGGAGGCGCCCTTGGCGTAGGTGATCCCGTCGAAGTTCACTTCCACCGCGTGGATGTCGGGGATGTCGGCCGCGATCGGGTGCGTGGAGGGCAGTTGATCCTGCCGGTACGCCCAGGCCTTATAGAGCTGCGCGAACGTCGTCCACGCGGTGGTAAATCTGGTCGCCTCGGCCTGCGCGAGCGTGCCGGCCCAGGTGGCGAACGACTCGTTCAGCCACAGGTCGTCCCACCAGCGCATCGTGACCAGGTCGCCGAACCACATGTGCGCCATTTCGTGCAGGATGGTCTCGGCCCGCGCCTCCCGGGCAAAATCAGTGACCCGGGACCGGAAAATATAGGCTTCGACGAACGTGACACAACCCGCGTTTTCCATCGCGCCCTCTTTGAATTCCGGCACGAAAAGCTGGTCGTACTTCCCGAACGGATATTTTATGCCGAACGCGCTGTGGTAAAAATCAAACCCCTGGCGGGTTATCTCCAGGATTTCACCGGCGTCCAGGTGTTCAGCTAGTGACTGACGGCAGTACACGCTGAGCGGAATGCCGTCGTGCTCGTCCCGGACCACGTGATAGGCGCCGGCCGCGATCGCGGTGATATAGGTCGGCATCACCGGCGTGGGCGGGAAATGCCAGCGGAGTCCCTCGCCGGCCGAGGATGTCGACTCGGGCGCCATGTTCGAGACCACCAGCCAGTCCGCGGGGGCGGTGACGGTCAGCTCGTAACTGGCCTTCATGTCCGGCTGGTCGAAGCAGGCGTAGACCCGGTGCGCGTCGAAGGTCTCCAGGTCTGAGTACAGGTAGACCCGCCCGTCCGCAGGGTCGGTGAACCGGTGCAGCCCCTCGCCGCTGCGCGAGTAGGCGCAGTCGGCCACGATCCGGAGCACGTTGTCGGCCGCCAGGTCCTCGAGCGTGATCCGGTCGCCGTCGAACGCGTCGAGGCTGACGGGCTGGGAGTTGAGGGTGATCTCACGCACCTCGGGCGCGGTCAGGTTGACGAAGGTCGATGACCCCGGCGCGCCGCAGCCGAACCTGATCACGGCGACCGAGCCAAACGAGACCTCACCGTTCATCAGGTCGAGTTCAACCTCGTAAGAGGTGACTCCGATGAGCGCCGAGCGCGTCATGGCCTCGTCGCGGGTCAGGTTCGATGTCACCGGGTGATCCCTTCTGCCTGGGTCGGCCCCCGCAGCGGAATTCACCGTCCCGCCGCGAGGTTGTCGCTGCTGGGCCCGCGTCCCAGCGGGCCCGGCCAGAGTTAATGGTAATGACCAGAGTTATTCGTTATGAGGAGCGCGCATGACCCAGCAGGAGCCCACGCAGCAGGAGCCAACGCTCGTCGACTTCTGGTTCGACCCTATCTGCCCGTGGGCCTGGATCACTTCGCGCTGGATCCTTGAGGTGGAGGAGGTCCGCCCGGTCAAGGTCGCGTGGCATGTGATGAGCCTGGCCGTGCTGAACGAGAGCCACGATGACCTGCCGGAGCAGTACGTCGAAGCGATGCGGGCCGCCTGGGGTCCGGTACGGGTCCTGATCGCCGCGGCGCAGGCCCACGGGCCCGAGGTGCTCGGCCCGCTGTACACCGCGCTCGGCACGCGTTTCCACCAGGAGAAGGCGCCGAAGGACACCGCCACGATCTCGGCCGCGCTGGCCGAGGCGGGCCTGCCGGTCGATCTGGCGGCCGCGATGAACTCGACCGACTACGACGCGGCCGTGCGTGCCTCGCACGCTGACGGCATCGACCGGGTCGGCTACGACGTCGGCACGCCGGTTATCTCGGTGAACGGCATGTCGGTCTTCGGCCCGGTGATATCGCCGATCCCGCGCGGGGAGGCCGCGGCCCGGCTGTGGGACGGCGTCCTGCTGATCTCCAGCACCGATGGTTTCTTCGAGCTGAAGCGGTCCCGCACCCGCGACCCCATCTTCGACTGACGATCCGGCGCCGGATGTCGATCTCCGACTGACGATCCGGCGCCGGCTCTAGCCGCGCCCGGACCCTTCCCCGGTCAGGCCGCCCCGCCGGGCGGCTTCCCGGGACATCCGCCGTAGCCTCGCGCTGTCTCGCCCCGCCCGGGTGCCCGGCGGGTCGCCTGGCCCGTTCGCCCCCGGCTCGCCCGGCTCACCCGGCTCGGTCCCCGATGACTCGCGGGCCTCGTTCGCCCAGGTCTCCTTGGGCGCGCTGGCCT
>JALYVS010000347.1 GCA_030853115.1 Actinomycetota bacterium | reverse complement strand
GTCCCGTCCCGTCCGCCGGCTCCGCGCTCACGCCCCCGTCCAGCAGGCCAGCGCCGCCCGGCCAGCCTTCGAACCTGCCGGCCACCGTGACGGCGAGCGGCTGCTCGTCATCGAGCATGCCCCGCGATCCTACGTAAGCCGTTCCGGTGTGCACGAACCAGCCGTCGGCAGGCTCGCCGTCATCTTCCATCCGCGGCAGCCTGATCCGGTAGTCGTCGCCCTCGACGTACAGCGCATGGGTGCGGCTGATGTTAGCGATCCAGGCCCCGGCCGGCATCGCGGTCACCACCCCAGCCCGCCGGGACAGCCCCCGCCCGGCGGCGATGGCCAGGTCCACCCCCGGCCCGCGGCCGAACACCAGCCGGCTTCCTTCCGCGATCATCATGTTCTCGCCTGAAGCCATGCTGACATGGGCACTTAGCGCCATCGCGCGGTCCGGGGGGTGGGGAAGGGCATCGGCTTCCTGCTGCGAGGTTGACCTGACGGAACGATCTCGACATTCTAGGCCGGATCAGCTGCGTCCGGGGGTTGCTAAGGTAACCCCGGACTCGGGGATATCACAGAGCCATAGGTCCTGATTAGCTACAGGTGGCAGGGTGCTGGGCTCTGCGGTGGGTATCGTCCACCGTGGGTGCTGGGGGGAAATTCCCGGGCCTGGGCTGAGCCGTTATGTCACCGCGGCAGAGCCCGGCGCCCTGCCCGTAGAAATTCGGATCACCGGGCCTGGACGGTCAGATCTTCCCGAACAGGCGGTCACCCGCGTCGCCGAGCCCGGGCACGATGTAACCCCGGTCGTTCAGCCGCTCGTCCACGGCCGCGGTGACCACCCGGACCCAGGGTGCTTCGCCGGACTCCTGCGCACCGTCGGCGGCGAAGACCTCCTCGACATGCCGGATACCTTCAGGCGCGGCGAGCAGGCAGATCGCGGTCACTGAGGCGGCCCCGCGCTCGACCAGCATGCGGATGACGGTGGCCAGCGTTCCGCCGGTGGCCAGCATGGGGTCCAGGACGAAGGTGTCCCGTCCGGTCAGGTCGGCGGGCAGCCGGTCCGCGTAGGTCGAGGCGACTAGCGATTCCTCGTCCCGGCGCAGCCCGACGAAGCCGACGTCGGCCATCGGCAGCAGCCGGGTCATGCCATCGAGCATCCCGATCCCGGCCCGCAGCACGGGCACGATGAGCGGCACCGGCCGGGCCAGCTTGACTCCTCGGGCGATGCCGACCGGGGTGCTGACCGACACCGGCTGTACCCGCATCTCGCGGGTCGCCTCGTAGGCGAGCAGGGTTACTAGCTCGTCGGTCAGGCTCCGGAACGTCGCGGTGTCGCTGGCGGTGTCACGCAGCGCGGTGAGCTTATGGGTGACCAGGGGATGGTCGATGACGAGCGTACGCATAGCAGCCAAGTGTGACAGCTCGCCCGGTCCCGGGCTAGCGGGAGCGGGTTACCCGTTGGGGCGGGCGCGGGCCGACGCGCGCGAGCTAGCCAGATCCAGCTCGATGCGCTGCGCGGTGGCCAGCAGCGGCTGCAGGAGTTCTTCCACGATGCTGGTCAGGGTGCGCCGGCCGGCGTGGGTGGAGACGTTGACGGCGGCGATAACCTGGCCGTCGGCGTCGCGGATCGGAGCCGCGATGGAGCGCAGGCCCTCTTCGAGTTCCTGATCGACCAGGGCCCAGCCCTGGGCCCGGATTTTCCGCAGCTCCCGGCGCAGCGCGGTGGCGCTGGTGATGGTGTGCCCGGTGAGACCGCGCAGGCTGGCGGAGTTGAGGTACTCGTCGAGCCGTTCGTCGGGCTGTGCGGCCAGCATGACCCGGCCCATCGAGGTCGCGTAGGCCGGGAACCTCGTCCCCACGCTGATGGTCACGGTCATGATCCGCTTGGTCGGGACGCGGGCGATGTAGATGACGTCGTCACCGTCGAGCTCGGAGACCGAGGACGACTCGTGCACCTGCTCGACCAGCTGTTCCAGGTGCGGCATCGACACCTCGGGCAGCGTCAGGCTGGAAAGGTAGGCATAACCGAGTTCCAGGATTTTGGGCCGGAGCGCGAACCGGCTGCCCTCGCTGCGCATGTAACCGAGCTGCACCAGGGTGCGCAGGAACCGCCGGGCCGCGGCCCGGCTCAGACCGGTGCTCGCGGCTACCTCGCTCAGGGTCAGCTTCGGATGATCAGCATCGAAAGCACGGATCACTGACAGTCCACGTTCGAGTGACTGGACGAAATCTCCGTCATGACCGTGTTCCTGGCTGTCAGTCATTGGGCCTCCCGCCAGTCACTGGGCCGCGCGGTCGATGACATCATAGACCGGCGACGCCGGAGCCCAGGCTGAGCTTCGCCGAGCGGGTGCCGCCCGGCGTGACCGGCGTCATCGCGCCGTTCAACGTCCCGCAGATCCTGGCCATCCGCTCGGTCTCGCCCGCGCTGGCCCTCGGTCCCGTTTGGTGGCCTGGGCGCCTCCGGGACCAGCGCCCGGTTCGGCGGTACGGCTAACCTGGAAGCGTTCACGGATACCCGCTGGGTGACCATCCGCGGCGATATCGCCCCCTGTCCGTTCTAGTTGAGGTGGCGGCGTCAGTTGACCATCAGCTCGCGTACTCAAGTCGGAATCGTCGGAGCCGGGCCGGCCGGCTTGCTGCTTTCCCACCTGCTCGCGCTGCGCGGCATCGACTCGGTCGTGATCGAGAACCGCAGCCGGGCCTACTGCGAGGCGCGCCAGCGGGCCGGGCTGCTCGAAACCGGGACCGTGGAGATGCTCCGCGCGGTCGGCCTCGGAGCCCGGCTGGATGCCGAGGGGCTCGAGCACGGCGGGATCTACCTGCAGTTCGAAGGAGAGCGGCACCACCTGGACTTCCGTGATCTGGCCGGCGGCCGCGAGGTGACGATCTACGCGCAGACCGAGATCGTCAAGGACCTGATCGCGGCCAGGGTCGCGGCCGGAGCCAGGATTGAGTTCGAGGTCTCGGGCACCGAGGTGGCTGAGCTCGAGGCGGACCGCCCCGTGCTCCGCTTCACCGACTCCGCCGGGGCCCGGCATGAGGTCAGCTGCGACGCGATCGCGGGCTGCGACGGATTCCGCGGCGTCTGCCGCGGTTCCCTGCCGGCCGGCCTGCTGACAGTGGCCGAACGCGAGTACCCGTACTCCTGGCTCGGTATCCTGGCCACCGTGCCGCCGTCCACCGACGAGCTCATCTACGCTCGTCATGAGGACGGATTCGCCCTGCACTCCATGCGCTCGCCGCAGGTGAGTCGGCTCTACCTGCAGGTTTCCGCCGATGAGGACATCGAGCGGTGGCCTGACCAGCGGATCTGGAGCGAGCTGCAGCACCGGCTCGGCGTGCCGGGATGGGACCTGACGGAGGGCCCGATCACGGAGAAGGCCATCTCGCCGATGCGCAGCTTCGTCGCCTCCCCGATGCAGTACCGGCGGCTGTTCCTGGCTGGTGACGCTGCCCACATCGTGCCGCCCACCGGGGCTAAGGGCCTCAACCTGGCGCTGGCCGACGTGACCGTCCTGGCCACGGCGCTGACGCGCCTGCTGCGGGATGGCCAGGCTGAGCTCGCCGATGCCTACTCCGGCACCTGCCTGGACCGGGTCTGGCGGGCCACCCATTTCTCCTGGTGGATGACCTCGATGCTGCACGTGGACCCGCACGCCGACGAGTTCGGGGCCAAGCTGCAGCTGTCCCAGCTGCGCTACGTCATCTCCTCCCGGGCCGCCGCGACCACGCTGGCCGAGAATTACACCGGCTACTTCCCGCTGCGCTGGTTACCCGAGGCCCAGGTGATGGCGCGGCCGTAGGGCCCGGGCGAGCAGGGCGGACAGGGCCCCGGCGGCTCCGGTGTCGGTCAGCGACAGCGGCGCGGTAAAGCTGCGCTCGGCGCCCAGCAGGTGCAGTGCCCACAACCGGTGCCTGAGCGTGTAAAGCTCAGTGCGTACGGCACTGGCCAGGCCGGCTGAGCCGGCCGTACCCCTCGAGCCGCCCGACGCCCAGCCCTCCACGCTGTGAATCTCGGTGAGCTGCCTGGTCAGCTCGTCGTACCCGGTCGGTCCGTTGGTCAGCACGATCATCAGCGCAGCCTCGCGCACCGCGACGGAGAAGTCCGGCTGCGGACCGTCGTCGGGTCCGATCAGCGCGGCCGTGCCGATGTGCCACCTAGCGGCCGGGTCCGCGGTCATGAGCTTGCCCGTCCGGGTTAGCACCAGGCTGGTGCGGCTGCGCCGGATCGCCCCCATCTCGCTTTGCGCCATGGCGCGCAGGGTGTGCAGCGGGAACACGTCGAGTTCCTGGCGCAGGGTTCCGACCAGCTGATCCCGCCAGCCGAACGTGTCGACCGCTTCGGTGACCAGGGCAGGCGCGATGTAGTGCCGGGCGGTGAGCCGCAGGCCTTCGTCCGCGTGGCTGAGCAGCCAACCCAGCGTGGGCAGCGGGTCGTCGGGCAGGGCCGGCGGTTCGAGCAGCCGCGGGATGAGCCCGCGGGCTAGCCGTGATCGCTCTCCCGGCCGCCCGTGCGCCCACGCGTCGATACGCTCGGCGCTGATGCGTCCCAGCCAGGTGTCGGTGCCGTGGATACCGTCCGGCCCGGCCGTATCCTCCTCCGCGCTGGCCGGGGCGGCCAGCGTGATCTCAGGACGCCCGGTGAGCCAGCGATTGACGATGTCCACCCGCCGGGTGCGCCAGCCGCGTGCGCCTACGCTTAGTTCGCCGGACGCGAAGGCCAGTTCCAGCGCTGCCGCGCAGGCGTCGTAGGCGGCGCGCTCATGCGCGCCCATGACGGACCCCCAGGCGAGCAGTTCGGTATCGGGCGGGGCCGCGTTCGATTCCTCGATGGCCTCGGTGTAGGCGGCGATCCCTTCTTCGTGGCCTTCCGCGTAGGCGGTAATGATCCTCTCGGTGCCCGCTGAGGAGCAGACCGCGGCGTAACGCTCTAGGCCGGCCAGCATGAACAGGCGGCCGAGCGCCTTCGCCACGCCGACCCGGCCCGACGTGGACATCGGCCACTTGACCGGCAGCGCATACCAGAGGAACTCCTGCAAGCGCAGTAGCGAGATCGTCTCCAGGCCCTGGTCGCCCGTCAGCCAGGCCAGGGCAGCCTTCGCGTCGCCGGCCGCCTCCGGATCCTCGCGCGTCAGGGTTTCCAGCGCCTGGCTCTCTGTCATCATGCGGACAGTCTGCCGCAGGCCGATGCGCGAGGCTAGTGCACATTACTTTGCACAGGTCACAGTGCTCGGGCCAGGGTGCCCGGGCACGGGTGCCGAGGTCGCGGTGCACAGGATCGGTCGTCGCATCAGGCATCATTGTCGGGTGCCCGGAATATATGACGAGCCTGAGTTTTACGAAGCCGCGTGTGCTTACCGTGACGTCCCGGCCGAGGTGGACGCCCTGCTGCGCTGGGCCGTCCAGCACCGGGGCCCGGACGCAGGGCCGGCCCGGTCGGTTCTTGAGCTGGCTGCGGGTCCCGCCGAGCATTCCCGGGAGCTGGCCCGGCGCGGGCTCGAGGCCACCGCGCTCGACCTCAACCCGGCCATGTGCGCGCGAGCCAGGGACCTGGCCAAGGCGGCCGGGATTCGCCTGACCGTGGTCGAAGCGGACATGCGGGACTTCAGCCTGGCCGGCCAGGCCGACCTCGCCATCACCATGCTCAACTCGCTGTGTCACCTGCTCACGCTGGATGACATGCTGCGGCACCTGGGCTGTGTCGCGTCGCACCTCGGCGAGGATGGGCTGTACATCATGGAGCTCGCGCATCCGGCGGACTTCCTGGCCGCCGAGCACCGCACCAGCAGTGAGTGGAATACCGAGGTTGGTGACGGCCTGGTCAGCGTCCGCTGGGGCGCGCACGACCAGATCGACCCGGTCACGCAGATCACCAGGGAGCGCGTCAGCGTCACCTATCACAAGCGGGGCGGGTCAGTCCGGACGGTCACCGACGTGGTGCCAAACCGGTTCTGGACCGCCACCGAGCTGATCGCCGCGATCCGGCTGGCCGGCCGGTTCACCGTGGTGGCCAGTTACGGGGACTTCGAAGCCGACCTGCCCGTCGGCGCTCCGGAAGCCTGGCGCATGATCCTCGTGCTCCGCCGCTCCTAACCAGCCCCAGCCCCAGCCCCAGTCCCAGTTTTGGCCGCGACCTCAGCCCCGGCCCCGGCCTCGGCCTCAGCCCGGGCCCCGGCCTCAGCCCCACCTCCCGGTGCGCGGCCGGAATCCCTGGCCGCCCCGCCGCCAACCGCGACTAGCACCCCAGCCAGCACCAAGGCCACGCCGAGTAGCTGGAAGCCCGACGGCCGCTCGCCCAGGATCAGATAGCTGAGCGCGACTGAACCCGCGGGCTGAACCAGCAGCAGCACGCCGATCATCGAGGCGGGCAGCCGCGGCATCGACACGGTGATCAGCAGCCATCCGACGACCTGCGACGTCAGCGCCAGCAGCGCCAGCCAGCCGAAGGCCGACCAGCTCACCGGGTCGGTCCCGAGGTGAAAGTCACGCAACGCCAGGCCGAGCACCGCCGACCCGGCCACCGCGCCGGCTGTCGCCTCGAACAGCACCCCGGCCACGGC
>JALYVS010000052.1 GCA_030853115.1 Actinomycetota bacterium | reverse complement strand
GCCTCCGGCTCACCGGTGCTGCCTGGCGCGCCTGGAGCGGCCAGCGCGGCGCTGACCCCGCCGACGGGCCGAGCCCGGCACCACCGGTGCCACCGGTCGCCGTCGTCGGCCCGGACCACCTGTGCTGACCGTCACCGACCTCGACCAAGCCAGCGGGTTTTACCAGCGGGTGCTGGGGATGCGCCCGGCCACCTTCGACGCCGGGCGCCGGGCCTTAGAGTTCGGTCCCCGCACAGAGCTCCACCGTGGTGCCGGCCTGGCAGCGGGTGTAAGCGATGAGGGTCTGTCCGCCGGCGATTGGCCAGCTTGACTTGAAGTGCTTTAAGGGTTCGATACTGACCGCATGGACAAGGACCGGATGACGGTCGCCGAGGCTGCGGCCCGGTGCGGCCTGCCGGAGAGCACGCTGCGCTACTGGGAACGCGCCGGCTTGGTCAGCCGGGTGCAGCGCGACGCCTCGAGCGGGCACCGGCGCTACCGTCCCGAGGACGTCGCAGCCCTCGAAACCCTGGGTAACCTGCGCGCCGTCGGGCTGAGCATCGAGGACATGCGCGCCTACCTGGCCAGTGCCCGCCGGGGCGACGAGGCGGCCGGCGAGCAGCGGGCGCTATTCGAGACCCATGCCCGCCGCCTGGCCGGCGAGGTGGCCGCACTCGAACTGCGCCGTCGTTACCTGGACCTCAAGGTCGGCTCCTGGAGCGCCCGCGAGGCAGGCGACCTGGACAAGGCCGCTGCCATTGCCGAGGAACTCGCACCGATCATCCGCTGCATGAACCCAAGGGACAACGCATGACTACCACCCGCGTCACCTCCCCGTTCGGCTTCGAGTCCACCGCGGCCGAGGTGATCGCCGGCATCGACCTGCACGACCGCCGGGCCCTGGTCACCGGGGCAGCCAGCGGCATCGGCGTGGAAACGGCCCGCGCCCTGGCCTCGGCAGGCGGAGACGGTCATCGCCGCCCGCGACCTCGCCGCCGCGGAGCGGACCGCCGCCGGCATCCGGGCCACGACCGGGAACCCGGCCGTGTCGGCGGCCCGGCTCGACCTGCTTGACCGCGGCTCCGTTGACCAGCTGGCTCGCGACCTCGCCGGCCCGCTGCACATCCTGGTCAACAACGCCGGGGTGATGGCCGTCCCCGAACTGCGCCGCAGCCCGGAAGGACACGAGCTGCAGTTCGCGACCAACCACCTCGGCCACTTCCGTCTCGCCCTGGGGCTGCTGCCCGCGCTGCGGGCCGCCGGCGGCGCCAGGGTGGTCTCGGTCAGCTCCCGGGCTCACCTGAACTCCCGGGTCATCTTCGACGACATCGACTTCCGCGGCCGCCCGTACGACCCGGCGCTGGCCTACGCCCAGTCCAAGACCGCGAACGTGCTGTTCGCCGTGGCCGCCGCCCGGCACTGGGGCGGCGACGGGATCGAGGTCAACGCCCTGCACCCGGGGGCCATCGCCGACTCCAACCTCGCCCGCTACTACAACCCGGCCGAACTCGCCGCGCTCCGCTCCTCCGGGCGCTACGCCTTCAAGACACTCGCCCAGGGTGCGGCCACCAGCGTCTACGTGGCCACCTCGCACCGGCTTAACGGCGTGGTGGGCCGGTACTTCGAGAACTGCCAGGAAGACACCCCCGACGACCCGACCGCTGCCGGTACCGACGCCGCCGGGGTCGCCGCCTACGCGCTCGACCCTGAAACCGCGGAACGGCTCTGGGCCGTATCCAAGCAGATGAACCAGTAGCCGAACCCGGCGGGGCGAGGTTTGCGCGATTTACCATGGCGGTCATGTCTTCCGACGATCTCGCCGCGCACATCCGCACCGCCTCAAGGTCCTGTCCCGACGCCGTCTCAGGGCACGTCTTCCGCTCGCCGGCACAGGCTTTCGCGGACCTGGCGCGGTCGTGCGCCGAGCTCGGCATCGAGGAGTGGGACCGCTACGGCGAGTCCGGCCCGGTCGGACGGCTCGAGGCGGAGCTCGTCGAGCTATTCGGCGTCGAGGCGGCGGCGTTCTTCCCGAGCGGGATTATGGCGCAGCAAGTGGCACTCCGGGTCCACACCGACCGGGCGGGCATCCGCCGGGTGGCGCTGCCGGACCTCAGCCACCTGCTGCTTCACGAAGAAGACGGCCCACGCCTGCTGCACGGCCTGGAGCTCAGCATCCTGACCCGCGGCTTCGAGGCCCCGGCTGCGCGACACCTCGAGGCGATACCCGGCAGGCTCGGCGCCGTGCTCGCCGAGCTGCCGTTGCGCGAGGCCGGCTGCCTGCTGCCGACCTGGGATGACCTGGCAGAGCTCTCCCGAGCGTGCCGCGCCCGTGGCGTCGTGCTGCACTTCGACGGTGCGCGCATCTGGGAATCGCAGCCGTGGTTCGGCCGTCCGCTCCCGGAAATCGCCGCGCTCGCCGACTCCCTCTACGTCTCGTTCTACAAGGGGCTCGGCGGCATGGCCGGCGCTGCCCTGCTCGGCCCGGCCGGCTTCATCGCGGAGGCGCGGCTGTGGCGGCGTCGTCAGGGCGGCACCGTCTACCACCTGACTGCGGAGGCCGTCTCGGCGCTCGCCGGCCTGAAGGACCAGCTTCCGGTCGTAGCAGACACGGTCGCGTGGGCCCGCGCGTTCGCCGCCGAGCTGCCGTCATTCATCGCCGTGCAGCCAGGCGTGCCGCACGCCAACCAGTTTCTCGCGTACGCCGCGGGCGACGCCGACGCGGTCAACGAGCAGCTGCTCGCCCTCATCGAACAGCGCCGCATCGGATTCCCCGCCTGGCGCGCGGCACAGGAGCCGGGCCGGATCACCACCGAGTTCGCTGTGTCCCGCGCAGCACTCAAGCTCGACCCCGCGCAGATGGCGGCGCTGGTCGCCGCAGCGATCGCGCCGACCGTCGGCTGAGCAGCAGCCCAGACATCGGCCAACCACTAGCTCACCGGGTGCAGCATGCAAGCGTGGCCGGTTGACTTCACCGACCCAGCCGCCTGCAATGATGACGTGGCCGACGATAAGCGGGATGCAGACTCCGATGTGATCACGGCCGGGTATGAACCGCCGCTGCGGCCGCAACCGAGCCGGGTGATCCGGCTGCTGGTCATCGTGCTGACCGTGGCGCTGGCGGGCGCGGGCGGCGTAGCGCTGCACTACCGGGCGCAGGCCAGCCGTCTCCACCCTGGCAGGCCATCAGCGGTCGGCCCGCCGGTGTCGTCCCTGCCCCAGATGACCAGTGTCGCGCTCCGGCTGCCAGCCGACGGGACGATCACCGGAACGGTACTCATAACTACCGCTGCCCTGGCTGGCGCTGACCGGGCGCAAGTCGCGATATCCGTCGTCATCGCCGGTGCCCGGCCGGACACGGTGTATGACCTGACCGGCAACGACTGCTCGGCAGCAGCACCGCCACCTGACCACCCATGGGCTACGGGCGTCACCGACAGGACCGGGGCGGCCACGCTGACCGGCCGCGCATGGACCGGCACGATCGCGGACGAGTACTGGCTGGCTCTGGAGCCGTCGCCGGTCAACCCTCCCCCGGGCCTGCACGGAACGTTCGCCCGGGGGACAGCGACGCCATTCCCGGCCGGGCAAGCACCGTGTGCTCCTTAGGCATGAGATCCCACGCCGGACCCGCCAGCCTTAGCGGGTGACTCGGTTGATTCGCTGGGGTTTCGTGTCTAAGACCTGGAGTCCACCCGGGGGGCTGGAGGCTCCATGACCGTCCCCGGCGATTTCCGGGACCTCCGTTTAACCGGCAGTCCCGCTGGCCACGCCAGGACCGCCCGTGACAGCCATCCCGGCGGGTCCGGGCTGCACGATGAACCGTTGTGCCGGCGCGGGCCGGCACGATGAACCCTTATGCCGGCGCGGGCCAGAGGCTGGATAGGCATGGGAGCGCAAAACTCGCAGGGCCGGAGTAGCCGCCGGGGCGACCAACCCCCGACGAATTAACGGGGGACCCACGAGGCCGGTGATCCTTCATACCTCTCAGAGCATCAGGATGATCGTTTCGGCGCTTTTTCTCGAAGGCGGAGAGGGCTCGCGGCAAGGACACACCGTCAGCACCGGGACGGTTAACTCGATGAGGTGAACCCGGACAAGGCCCGCCAGGCGTTGCGGTAGCGGCTGGCGGACCGTTTCGTCACGGCGGTCAGGTCCCGGGGAGGGCGGGGGTGGCGAGCTGGGCGAGCTGGAGAGCTTCCTGGTCGAACCAGTCGCCCGCGGCCGGGTCGTCGGTGCCCCACAGCGGGTCGAACAGGGACTGGGCCGAGGCGGTAGCCGGCCATCCTGGCTGGGTGTAGTCGCTGTAGTCCCAGGCCCGGACGCCTCCGGCCGAGTCGCACTGGCCGTCGGACTGACCGGGCGTCTTCACCCATAGGTAAGCGTCCAGCAGCGGCACGCCGGTGGCGGCGGTTGGCCGCAGGCCGAGCCCGGAGCCCGGCGGGTTGCACCAGTTCCCGGACGCCAGCGTGCTGAGCACCGTGGCGGGCTGATCATAGGGCGCGCTGGCGTATCCCTGCATGGTGTTCGGGCCGTCGCCGTTGCGGCTGGTGTCGATCACGAAGTGGGCGGTCGCTACGGCGCTGCCCATGTTCTGCGCGTACCACTGAGTGGTCAGGACCCAGGTGCTGAAGTCGGACTGGGTAGCCGGGTAATACTGGCTCGCGCAGGCCGAGGGATTGTTGTAGTAGGGGTTCGAGGTGTCGGTAACCATCGCGATGCAGTCCGAGATCCAGGTGCCGTAGTCGATAAGCTCGCCGGTCGGCTGGTAATTCGAGACGTTGAGGAAGAAGCCCTGCGCGTCCTGGACGTTGGCTTGGAGCAGCCGCTGCGTGATCGTGCCGACAGACTGCCACGCACTGTGCGTGCCGTCGAGGTACGCGCTGACGCCCGGGTCCTGCTTGAGTGCGCCGACCGCGTACTGCAGTTCGGCGATCCGCTCGCTGTCGGTGAAGGGGTACACCGATGCGGGCAGCCCGCAGCCCGACGGCATGTTGCCGAGCGCGTCGGGCTCGAGGATCACGATTGCCTTGCCGTTCCCGATGCCCTGGGCGAACGCGCGGATCCACGCCTGGTAGTCAGCTTCGTCCAGCGCCCCGCCCGCCGAGTACTGGGCGCAGTCACGGCCGGGGATGTTATAGACGACCAGGGTAGGCACCGCGTGCTCGACGGCCGCTTCGATCATGGTCAGCCGGACCTGCTGCCGGACCTGGGCCGGCGTGCCGCTGTTGAACCAGACCGCACGCGGTACTGCCTCCATCTCGGTGACGAGGGCGGCGTCTTTGAAGTCGCCCCTGACCAGGAGCTGCAGGATCTGCCGCGGCGCCCCGGGCGACGGCGGGGGCACAAAGAACCGCGTGCCGGGACCGGACCCGCGCGAGACGGCCGGAGCGGCCCGAGCGGCCGGAGCGGCCGTGGTGGCGTGGGCCGGGGTCATGACGACCAGGGAGCCCGCGGCGATGGAGGCGGAGACGACGACGGCTACGCGCAGAGTGCGACGAAGACGGACAGTTACCATGATTACTCCCGGAACGTTACCGGAACATTTCCGAAATGAACGTAACAATCCATGTCGTTCCGGTCAATGCCCGCGGTCGCCACGGTTACGGTCCTACCGGCGCTGGGGGGGCCTGGCGGTGGAGTCCCTCGGTACGAGCTTGGTCGCGAGCTCGACGCCGAGGGGCTCGAGGCGCCGGTTCTCGATCTGGCGCAGCAGCAGGCTGACCGCGGTGCGGCCAAGCTCAGCCAGCGGCTGGCGAACGGTGGTCAGAGCAGGGACAGCGATAGAGGCCTCGATGGTGTCATCGAACCCGGCTACCGAGACGTCGTCCGGAACCCGCAGGCCGCGCTCGGCGGCCGCGCGCATGGCGCCAACCGCCATGCTGTCGTTGAAAGCGAAGATGGCGGTGGGGGGATCCGGCAGGCTGAGCAGGCCAGCCGCCGCCTCGCGGCCGCCGTCGATGCGGAAGTCCGCGTACCTGACCAGTGCCGGATCAGGAAGCACGCCCGCCCCGGCCAGCGCGGCCTGATAGCCGCGCAGTCGTTCCTCGGTCGCGAGCCAGCCTCGCGGGCCGCCAATGACGCCGATCCGCCGGTGCCCGAGCGCGAGCAGGTGCCGGGTGGCCTGCGTCGCCCCGGATGAATGCGCGGCGCAGACCATCGGGATCCCTTCAGCCACTGCGGTGCGCGGGTCCACGATCACGAACGGGAAGCCGTGCGCCGTAAGCGCCGCGAACTCCTCGTTAGATTCTTCCGGCAGAACCAGGACCGCACCCTCGGCCTCGCCGTCAGCCAGCCGGCCGAGCAACGAAGTCTCCCGCGCGTGGGAATGGCGGGTCGGGCCGAGCACCGCCCGCATGTCGTGCTCATAGAGGGCTTCGGCCGCGCCGGCCAGGATCTCAGCGAAGTAGCCAGGATGGATCAACGGCACCGTGACGCCGATCAGGCCCGTCCGCCCCGGGCGCGGTCGCATGCCGGGCTGGTAACCGCATTCCCGGATGACGCGCTGCACCGCCTCCCGGGTCTGGCTGGACACGTCCGAGTGCCCGTTGACGACCCGCGATACCGTGGCGATCGATACTCCTGACAGCTCCGCGACCCGCCTGATCGTCATCCGTGCCGGGAGCCCGTTGGCCATGCTAGCTTGCACAGCAGAATTGAAACACGTTACGGAACACTGGAAGCCCACTGACCCGCAATTATCCGCTGCAGACTGCAGACTGCGGACTGCGGAAGCCGGACGTCTTCTGCTCAGCCCTCACTAAGTATGAAAGGGGAGCGGGGGCAGTTCTTCGTCCCCACTTCCGTGGCGGTGGGCAGGAGAGCGCTGTTTTCGGTGCGGCGTGGGCTGAGGCCCAGGTCAGCAGGCCCAGGTCAGCAGGCCCAGGTCAGCAGGCCCAGGTCAGCAGGCCCAGGTCAGCAGGCACTGAGCAGATAGCTGGCGAGCCTGGCTGGCTGGGAGAGGGCGATGAGGTGGCCACCGGGCAGCATGTCTGTCTCGATGCCCAGCCGGTCGCGCGCTAGCGCTTGCTGGAAGCCGGCCGGGAAGAACCGGTCCTGGGATCCGGCTGCTACCCGGATCGGGACGGGTGGCCAGTTGCTGAAGTCGCAGGCCGACTCGAACACGGCGGCAGCCTCGGGCCGCTGATGCGTCTCACCGGCCGCGGCGATCTCCGGGGGGACATCGTGCAGGAAATAGGAGGCCATGTCGAACTCCGTGCCGTAGCCGCCTTTTTCCGCCGCGGCCACCCGGGCTTGGGCCCATCCGGTGTGGTCCCACCACTGGCCGGGTGTCTCACCGGGTGCGGGGATCATGGCGTTCACGAATATCAACGAGCCTACCGGGACTTTCGCGGCGACTAGCGGGGCGGTGAATCCGCCCAGCGAGTGGGCGACCAGCACCACGTCGCCGCGGTCGCTGATCGCACTGGCGACCAGGTCGGTGTACTCGGGCAGGCCGGCGTCCGGGTCGTCACCGGGCAGGTCGACCGCTACCGCCTCGTGGCCTGCCTCCTGGAGCAGTGGCACCACGCGATGCCAGTACCAGGCGGCGCCACCCGCGCCCGGGATCAGGACGAAGGTGCGCCGTTTTCTGGCCGGGTCGTCCCTGAGTCCGGTGCTATCCAGGGATGCGTTCATGATCCTCATAACCTAATCCGGGGCGCGACCATAACCCAGCCTAGGGTGGCCGCTAGCGTACCGATCGGCGGTTATCTGAAGCCTCCGGTTGCGGGTGCCAGGCGGGGGGCGCCGTCCATGTGGGCACCCGTAGGGTGGGCTGGTGGTGATCCGCCGGGTGGTCGCGGTTGTGTCTGGAGTGCTGGCCGTGCTTGCGGGAACAGCCTGCACGGCCGTTTCTCCGTCGCCCCGGGCCGCCACCACCATCCGGGCGGCGCCTCACGAGGGCAGACTGGCCGAAAGGCCGGGCGGTGCCGTTCGTGCTACGGGCAGTATCACGCTGGCCTTCGCCGGAGACGTGAACTTCGCCGGCCGCACCGCGCGGCTGCTAGCCGGCCCGGCCACGGCGTTCGGCCCGATCGCGACGGTTCTGCGGTCCGCCGATTTCGCCGCGGTGAACCTGGAGACCGCCGTTACCGGCGGCGGTACGCCGCAGCCGAAGACCTACCATTTCCGTGCCCCGTCGGCCGCCTTCGCCGCGCTGCGCGACGCGGGCATCGACCTGGTCACGATGGCGAACAATCACGTCCTGGACTACGGGCCCGCCGGGCTGGCGGACACGCTGGCCTCGGCCAGGGCCACCCGGTTCCCGTATGTCGGGATCGGGACCAGCGCCGCCGCGGCGTGGGCGCCGTACGTCAGGACCATCAACGGGGTCAGGTTCGCGGTGGTCGGGGTCTCGCAGGTGGCCGAGCTCGCCTCGTCCTGGGTGGCCACGCCCAGCCGGCCCGGCGAGGCCAACGCGATCGACCTGCCGCGCACTCTGGCCGCGGTGCGGGCCGCCCGGCGGCTGGCGCCGGTCGTCATCGTGTTCATGCACTGGGGTACCGAGGGCCAGGCCTGCCCGGACCAGTCCCAGCTGGCGCTGGCGCCGAAGCTCGCCGCCGCCGGAGCCAGCATCATCATCGGCGCCCACGCCCACGTGCTGCAGGGTTCAGGGTGGCTCGGCCGCACCTTCATCGCCTACGGCCTGGGAAACTTCTTGTGGTGGGAGCGCTCTTACAGCACCGCCACCGGCGTGCTGGAACTCACCATCCACCCGCACGCCCCGCTGACCGTACGCTTCATCCCGGCGGTTGTCTCCGGCACCGGCCAGCCCATCGCTGACCGCGGCGCCGCCGCCCGCCGCGCCGCCGCGCATTACGCCAGCCTGCGCGCCTGTGCCCAGCTCGCACCGCGGCCAACCTGAGCGGTCCGGGATCCTGCCAGGCGGCCACTCGCAGCGCTGGTCAACAACGCGGGGGCATTGCTCTCAACGCCCCGTTCGAGACCCTGCCGATCGAGGAGTGGCGGCATCATTTCGAAGTCAACTTCTTCGGGCATGTCGCCGTCACCCAGGCCTTGCTGCCGGCTCTCGTGGCCGGACCGGGCGAGTCGTCAACATCTCCTCCGTCGGCGGCCGGGTGGCCTTCCCGGCCCGGACCCGTTACCCTCGTCGGCCGCGACGCCAAGCTCCTGGCCGCATCACCGCCCCGCTCCCCGGCCGGGCGTTCGATCGGGTGGTGCCAGGAACCTCGGCCTCCGCAAGCCCAGCGCGCCGGCTGCGGCGTCGCAGGCACCCGGGAAGGCGCCCGGCGCAGCGGCCCGCCCCGCGGCCGGCTGAGGACCATACCTCGTGGTGGCGCGCGGGTCAGCGGGCCAGCTCTGATGGCAGGTCCGCGATGATGATCATCCGGCGGTGACCGGCGGTGAGCGGCCGGGCGTCCTCTCCGTAGCCGGCCACCGACGTGAATCCCGCGGTAAGTAGCCAGTCCCGTAGCTCGGGGAAGCCGAACAACCGCTTGACGAAGTTTATGCGGCGGGCCCGGCCGTTGCGGATGACTGTCCGTTCTGCCTCGAACCGGACGGCCTGAGCGTCCAGGTGGTAGCGGTCAACGAGCATGTCGCCGTTCTCCCGTGCGGCCACGACGCGTGATGGACAGTAAGCGGCGAGAAACGCGGTCAGGTTGTCCAGGTCCATAGCCAGCCGGCCACCCGGCCGCAGGACGCGGGTGATCTCGTCCAGGACGGCGCGGTTGGCGGTGTCGTCGAAGTACCCGAACGCGGTGGACCAGTTGATGACCCGGTCGAAACGGCCTTCCCACGGTGGTAGCCGGCGCATGTCCCCCGCCACGTAGTCGACGCTGACCCCGGCGGCGGCCGCGTCGGCGCGGGCCCGGTCCAGGAAGACCGTCGAGGAGTCGAGGCCAGTGACCTGGCAGCCGCGGGCCGCCAGGCCGTTGGCCAGCTTCCCGTGCCCGCAGGCCAGGTCCAGCACGCTCAGGCCGGGTCGCAGGTCCAGCAGCCGCCAGACCAGTTCCGCGGCCGCATCACCCGGGAAGTCAACGCCAGGCACGACGGGCCCGTGTACCGCGATCTCGGCAAGGTCACCAGGCGCGGCAAAGAAATACAGGTAATCCTCGTCGTACATCGCGCCAGCGTCGAAAAGATCGTCCATGCCAGCGAACGATAGAGAGGTTCATCCCTGGCGGCAACGGCATTACCGGGGCAGCCTGGCTGGCCGCGCCTTCGACCATCCGCTTGCCGCCAGTTCCGGGCAACCAGCGGACGCACCCGCTGTCCAGGCCATCGATGGGTCCTTGCGAGAATCTGCGCATGGACGGACTGGCGTGCCCGTGCGGCCTTGGAGAGGACTATGAGTCGTGCTGCGGCCGGTTCCACGCAGGCGCGCCGGCGCCGACCGCTGAGTCGCTGATGCGCTCCCGCTACAGCGCATTCGCCGTCGGAGATGCCGGTTACCTCCTGCGCACCTGGCACCCGTCAGGCCGCCCGCGGACCCTCAGTCTGGATCCGGCCCTGCGCTGGACCCGCCTCGCTGTCCTGGAAACGCGTGAAGGGGGGCTCTTTGACGCCGCCGGCACGGTGCAGTTCCGCGCCGTGTACGTCCAGCGGGGGCAGCGTGGCATCCTCGCGGAGACGAGCAAGTTCATCCGGCGAAACGGACAGTGGACCTACCTCGGTCCCGATGCGTGAAAGGGGCCTTCCGGGTCACTTACTCATCGCTCTCCAAGTCGAACTCGTTCCCCTCGGGATCAGCCAGCACCACCCATCCTCCCGGCGTCATGTGACGGCGGTCATCGATGACCCGGGCGCCCAGCGACTCAAGCCGGGCAAGCTCCCCGGCCTGGGACCCGTCGGGCACCAGATCGAGATGGACGCGGTTCTTGACGGTCTTGGCCTCGCGAACCGTAACGAACACCAGCCGGGGCCCAGCCCCGTCCGGCTCGCTTACCACCCAGAACGTGTTGCCTGGCGTCTGGTGTTCCGCACAAGACCACCGGGTGACCTCAGCCCAGAAGTGCGCCACCGACGCCGCATCCGAGCAATCGAACGTCACATTCAGGACTGAACTGCTCATGTTCTCCTCCGCTTTCAGCCACTCGTTCATCTCCCGGCCGGGTAGGTCGCTTCTTGCCGCAGTCTCATCCTCGGCCACTGCCCAGGACCGCGGGGCGCCCAGATTAGCGATTCTCGCGCGGTATGGGACAGCCACGGCGACAACCTCGAGAAGGGCGTGGCTGCGCGGCGATCGCCTGACGGACCCTGCGGGCACGATGAGGGCATGGAGCCCATCTTCGAGGCGGTCCTGGCGGACGACCCGTCCCGGATCACGCCGGCCGGGGCCACCCAGCGCATGGAGGAGGACCTGTTCGTCGCCGGGCTCTGCCACCAGCTCTCTACCGGGGCGCCACGCCCAAGGCGGGCTCGACCCCGCTGCACCTCGCCGTCGCCCCCGCCGGCGCGGCCGGAACCGTCGGAGCCGGCCACCTTCAGCTGGAGATCGTCCGCCTGCTCCTCGCCGCTGGCGCCACGCTGGCCGATGCGGACCGCAACGGCGTCGCCGTGATCGAGGGGATCCAGAGCCATGCCCTACGCCGGGCAATCGCCGTTGACGCCTGATCCTTGACCGCATCGTGACCGCGGTCACGGGCCGCCTTCCGCCCTTGACGGCAGCTATCAAAGTGATATCATTTTAATCAGGTGGCTGGCCCGGCCGGACGCCGAAGGCTACAGGAGGCATCCCATGAACGCACAGACTCACGACACCGTTTCCTCGCCACGGCCAGCCGCCGCAACGCTGACGGCACCGGCTCACTGGCGGGCACCCGCCACTTCGAAGAGGCCCAGCCGCGCCACCCTGCAAACCCGCCCGCGCATCCAGCGCGCCCTCATCCGGTCCTGGGAGTACATCCCGCCCGTCCGGGTCACCTTCCTGGTCATCCGGCTGCTGGCCGTGCTGTGGATGATCGTGCTCGGCGCGATACTGATGTCCCAGGCCATCGGCTGGGGCTGGATTCTGCTACCTGCCGCCGTGGCCGTATTCGCGCTCAGCCTCTGGGTGTACACCACCGCCGCCAAAGGATGGCCGGTGGCTGAGGCATAGGGCTAGCCCCGTAACATCCAGGCCCAGGCCGGGGGGATCCCCCTGGCCTGGGCCTTTACCGCGAAGGCGGTCCGGGCTGCGTGCTCAGGCGCTGGGGTGCGCCCGAAACGTCCGCTGGTACGCGTGCGGGGTCACATGGTTGATCCGGGTGAAGTGAGTACGCAGCTGGTGGGCGGAACCGAAACCGCACAGGCTCGCGATGCGGTCGACGGTGGCGTCGGTGTTCTCGAGCAGGTCCTGCGCGCGGCGGACCCGCTCGGCGCACAGCCACTGCAGTGGCGTGGTCCCGGTCATCTCGCGGAACCGCCGGGCGTAGGTGCGCGGGCTCATCGTGGCCTGACGGGCGAGTTCTTCGACCGTCAGCGGCAGCTCCAGGTGCTCCCGGGCCCAGTCCAGCGATGAACCGAGGCCCTGGGTACCGCGGGCGGGCAGCGGTTGCTCGACGTACTGGGCCTGCCCGCCTTCCCGGTGCGGCGGCATGACGAGCCGCCGGGCCAGCGTGTTCGCGATCCTGGTGCCATGGTCAGTACGGACGATGTGCAGGCACAGGTCCAGCCCGGCGGCCGAGCCGGCCGAGGTGAGGATCTGGCCGTCGTCGATGTACAGCACGTTGGGCTCGACCCGGACGGCTGGCCACCGCCGGGTGAGCTCGCCTGCGTGCATCCAGTGGGTCGCGACGGTGCGGCCATCGAGCAACCCGGCCGCGGCGAGAACGTAGGCGCCGGTACAGATCGAGGCGATCCGCGCGCCACGGTCATAGGCGGCGCGCAGAGCCTGCCGCAGTCCCTCAGGCACCTCGCGCTGACGGTCGGCGCAGCCAGGAATGATCACCGTGTCCGCCCGGCTCAGCTCGTCCAGCCCCAGCTGGCTGTCGAAGAGCAGCCCCTCCGCGGTGCGGACCGGGCCGTCCTGGACCGCGCACAACTGCAGCTCGTACCACCAGGGCACGGGGAAGTCCTCCCGGCCGGGTTCGAACACCTCGCACGGGATGGCCAGCTCGAACATCTGCACGCCCGGGATGACGGGGATCGCAATCCGGTGCATGGCAGTAATCTACCTTAAGTTGTCGATTCTGCCACTGGTAGAGCGGGCCCGTCAGGCCAAGGATGGAGGCATGACCACTGACGGCACCGCAGTCGAACCCCGCGGCCGAGCCTTGAGCTGGGCCGCGCTCGGAGTCGTCTACCTGGTCTGGGGATCGACTTACCTGGCCATCCGCGTCGGGGACGGGCACCTGCCGCCGCTGTTGTTCGCCGGGACCCGGTACGTGATTGCAGGCGCGCTGCTCTACCCCATCGCCCGGCGGGCGGCGTCCGCCCGCCGCGGGCCGGCCCAGGACAACGCCAGGCCAGGGGACAGCGCCAGGCCAGGGGACAGCGCCAGGCCAGGGGACAGCGCCAGGCCAGGGGCCAGGGCCTGGCTGGCCGGCGCGGTCGTCGGCATCTTGCTGCTCTTCGCGGGCAACGGCGGCGTGACCGTCGGGGAGACGACGCTGCCCTCCGGCTTCGCCGCCGTCCTGGTGGCCACCGTGCCGCTCTGGATGATCGTCTTCGCCTGGCCCATGCAGCATCAGCGCATCACCTTCCGCGCCGCGGCCGCCCTGGTGGTCGGGCTCGGCGGGGTGATCGTCCTGGTCGGCGGCGGCACCGCATCGGGCCGCATCTGGAGTGTGATCCTCGTGCTCGGCGCGGCGGCGGCCTGGGGCTTCGGGTCAGTCCTGAGCCACCGGCTCGCTGTGCCCAGCCATGCGATGCTGGCCGCCGCCATCGAGATGCTGGCCGGCGGCGTGGTCCTGCTGGCGGTGGGCGCCGGCTCCGGGGAGCTCTCCCGTATCGGCTGGTCCTCGATCCCGGCCACATCCTGGATCGCGCTGGCCTACCTCATCGGCCCCGGCTCGATCCTGGGCTTCACCGCCTACGGCTACGCCCTGTCCCACCTGCCCGTGACCACCGTCTCCACCTACGCTTACGTCAACCCCGTCGTGGCGGTGCTAGCCGGAATCGTGCTCCTCGGCGAGCAGTTCACCTGGCGCGAAGGACTCGGCGCCGCCCTCGTCCTGGTCTCGGTCGTCATCACCTTGCGGCGATCCCGCGGCCTGTCACGCCCGGCCCCCGCCCCCGACGGCGAGCGGCCCGAAGCGCAGACGTTCCCGGAGGACACGGGCGCACTCAGCCGGCGCTAGGAACCGCGCGATGCCGTTTCACGTAGCCGACGACCTTGCCGCCGACCTTGCGGCTGTGCTGGCCGGTTACTGCTTGTCCTGCTTCAGCGCGTCCGGCTTGTGCACGGCCTCGCCGCCGCTCTTATCGCTCTTGACCAGGTACTGCGGATCGTCCTTACTGGCGCGGACCGTGCGCCCAGCTTCCTCGGTGTCCTCGGTGATCTTCTCCTCCACCTTGCCGGTGGCCTCGCTGCCGTGCGAGTTCCAGCGGACCTGGTCTCCCGTGCGCACATCCTCAGCCATGTCCCCACCCTTCTCCTCGGTCAACGCAGCGGCTCCTACCCGCCGGCGTCCCGGCCATGCGCTCCGGCCGCCTAGAGCACCCCGGCCGAGGGCGGAGTGTGCGGGTGCGGCCGGGTGGGGGCGGTGCTCCGGCCGGCGGTGATCTTCGCGCCGAGCTCGCTCGCCGTCTGCGGGTCAAGTGCGGCCCGCAGCACCGGCCACACCTGGTCCTGCTCGAACTCGATGTGCTGGCGGGCCGCCACGGTGAACGTAGCGAGCAATTTCTCGAAGTCCGCGTCGCCGGCGTCGAGCTTGTCCAGGTCGGCGAGCACCTGCTTGGCTTCCTGCTCCTGCCCGGCGGCCTCGTCGGCGAGCGTGTTTCCGGACGCCAGGTGTTCGCGGACGGCCGGCCACAGGTACATTTCCTCCAGCGCCTCGTGCCTGGATTCCTCGATGACCAGCTCTTGCGTCATCTTCTTGCGCAGCGCCAGCTGGTCCTGGCTGGCGCCCGAGGCCCTGGTCGGCCCCTTCTCCAGTTCCGCCAGCATGCTCTGGATTTCCTGGTGGTCCTGGCCCAGGACGGTGAAGACGTCGGCCATATTTCCTCCTCGCTGCTGCCCCGCTGAGGCGCCCGCTCCTGCCCGTCGCGGCGCGGGCTAACCGCGCGTACGGACGGCACCTGAAGCCATTGACGCCGAACGGCTCTGGCGGATCCAGCCGCCTTCCGGTGTTTCAGCGCGCGCATGAGGGAAAGCGGGCGGCGGCTAGCGACACATCCCCGAGGAGGAAGCATGAGCACACCCGAGCACAGGCCGCTCGCCGTGGTGACGGGAGCGTCGAGCGGGATCGGCCGCGAGCTCGCCAACCGGTTCGCCGAGGCGGGGTTCGACCTGGTGTGATAGCGGCGGAAGACGACAGCATCGCGTCGGTCTCGGCGTCGTTCCAGGAGCAGGCCAGCCCGGTTCAGGCCAGCCCGGTCCGGGCTGACCTGGCTACCTATGAAGGCGTGGAGAACCTGTGGCAGGCCATTCAGGTCACCGGGCGCACGCCCGATGCGGTGGCGATCAACGCGGGCGTCGGGGTGGGCGGTGACTTCGCCCGGGACAACGACCTCGCCGACGAGCTGAACCTCATCGGCCTCAACATCACCGGCGCGGTGCACCTGGCTAGGCGCGTGCTGCCGGACATGATCGCCCGCGGCTCCGGGGGCGTGCTGTTTACTTCCTCGGTCGCGGCGAGCGCGCCCGGGCCTTACCACGCGACGTACGCGGCGTCCAAGGCGTTCCTGCTGTCGTTCGCGGAGGCGATCCGATACGAGCTGCGTGACACCGGCGTTACGGTGACCGCGCTGATGCCCGGTCCCACCGATACCGAGTTCTTCGAGCGCGCCGGAATGCAGGACACGAAGCTGGACCAGGTCAGCAAAGACGACCCGGCTGAGGTGGCGCGTGACGGCTTCGAGGCGCTGATGGCCGGCAAGGACCACGTCGTGGCCGGCTCGGCGAAGAACAAGGTCCAGGTGACGGCCGCCCGGGTCATGCCGGAGACCGCCAAGGCCAAGATGCAGGCGAGCCTGACCGAGCCAGGCAGCGGGGACGCCCGTAAGTAGCCCGCTCCCGGGCACCAGCAGACCGGGTCAAGCAGGTGGAACTCACCACTCCCTGGCAGGCGGTCAAGGACGCCGGCGGCGAGCCGGTCCTGCTCGCGCCAGAGAAAAACACCGTGCAGGCCGTCAATCACGACACCGAGCTCGCCGGTACCTTCGAGCCCGACCAGGCGGTCAGCGACGCCTCGGTCGAGGACTTCGTGGTGAAAGGCAAGACGCTGACGAGCTGGCCGAGCCTGCAGACCGACATCCGCAACGCGGGCGGTGACTGGTGCGACGAGCAGGTGTTCCTCTGTTCCAGGCAAGGCTTTGACCTGGTGACCAGCCGCAAGCCCGACGACCTGGACGCGTTCGGCCAGCAGCTGGTCCAGACGTTCGCGAAGGTGTCATGACGGCTTCCGGGTTCACCGCGGCGGCGTGGGGTATTCGTGGCCACGCCGCCGCGGCACCGCGGTAGGCGGCGGGTGCCCCCACCCCGTGCGGAGGGCCAGCACGCGGCTGGCAGACTAGAGCGCAGTCCGGGTGGGCCAGGGAGGTCCCAGGAGCCTCCGGGCCGGTTTCACGTTGACGAACGGGAGGGAATCCCGATGGATCTGCGGCGGTTGGTTCGCTCGTGGCCGGTGTACCGGCAGTTCTCCGGGCCGGATCCGCTTGGCCGGGGCGCGGCCGCTGAGTCCAAGCGCTCGGCCGCCCTGCAGCCGCGCACCGAGACGGCGGACCGGGTGGTCAGCTCGGTGTGCCCGTACTGCGCGGTGGGCTGCGCGCAACGCGTTTTCGTCAAGGACGAGCGGGTCATCCAGATCGAGGGAAACCCGGACAGCCCGATCTCGCGCGGGCGGCTGTGCCCGAAGGGGTCGGCAAGCAAGCAGCTGGTCACCGGTCCGCAGCGGATGCGCAAGGTGCTGTACCGCGCGCCCTACGGCACGCAATGGCAAGAACTCGACCTGGACACCGCGATGGAGATGGTGGCCGACCGGGTGCTGGACGCGCGGCGCAAGGGCTGGCAGGACGAGGACGAAGACGGCAAGACGCTGCGGCGCACCATGGGGATCGCCAGCCTCGGCGGCGCCACCTTGGACAACGAGGAAAACTACCTGATCAAGAAGCTCTTCACCGCGCTGGGCGCGATCCAGATCGAGAACCAGGCGCGTATTTGACACTCCGCCACCGTTCCCGGTCTGGGAGCTTCGTTCGGTCGCGGCGGCGCCACCGATTACCTGCAGGACATGGCCAACGCCGACTGCATCGTCATCATGGGCTCGAACATGGCCGAAGCCCATCCGGTCGGGTTCCAGTGGGTGATGGAGGCCAAGGCGCGCGGCGCCAAGGTGTTCCACATCGACCCGCGGTTCACCCGGACGAGCGCGCTGGCCGATCAGCACGTGTCACTGCGGGCCGGTACCGACATCGCGTTCCTCGGCGGGGTGATCAATTACATCCTGACCAACCAGCTGGAGTTCCGCGAGTACGTCCAGGCCTACACCAACGCGCCGATCCTGGTCAGCGAGCACTTCGCTGACACCGAGGACCTGGACGGGCTGTTCAGCGGCTACGACCCGGACTCCGCCTCCTACGACCGGTCGAGCTGGACGTACCAGAGCCTCGACACCGAGTCGGGCTCGGGAAGCAAGCACAAGGAGCAGTCCTCGCCTTACCAGCACGGGTCCGGCGGCCCGGTGCTGAACGGCGCGGCGGGCGAGCTGGCCGCGGACCCGACGATGGAGCATCCGCGCTGCGTGTTCCAGATCCTCAAACGGCACTACGCCCGGTACACGCCGGAGATGGTCGAGCGCATCTGCGGCGTGCCGCAGGAGCTGTTCGCGCAGGTCTGCCAGGCGTGGACGGCCAACTCCGGGCGGGACCGCACCGGCGCGCTGGTCTACAGCGTCGGCTGGACCCAGCACTCGGTGGGCGCGCAGTACATCCGGGCCGGGGCGATCATCCAGCTGCTGCTGGGCAACATCGGCCGTCCGGGCGGCGGCGTGTACGCGCTGCGCGGGCACGCCAGCATCCAGGGCTCCACCGACGTGCCGACCCTGTTCAACCTGCTGCCCGGCTACCTGCCGATGCCGGACAACACCCATGAGGACATGGCCAGCTACCTCGAGGAGGTGCGCGGCCATCAGAGCAAGGGCTTCTGGCAAGGCGCCGACGCCTACCTGGTCTCGCTGCTCAAGGAGTACTGGGGCGACGCGGCGACCGCGGAGAACGACTGGGGTTTCGGGTACCTGCCCAGGATCAACGGGGACCACGGTACCTACCGCACCGTCATGGACATGGTCGACGGCAAGATCTCCGGGTACTTCCTGCTCGGCCAGAACCCGGCCGTGGGCTCGGCGCACGGCCGGCAGCAGCGGCTGGGCCTGGCCAACCTGGACTGGCTGGTCGTCCGCGACCTCGCCATGATCGAGAGCGCCACGTTCTGGAAGGACGCCCCGGAGATCGAGACGGGCGAGATCGTCACCGAACGCTGCCGCACCGAGGTGTTCTTCATGCCCGCCGCCTCGCACGTGGAGAAGTCGGGCACGTTCACCCAGACCCAGCGGATGCTGCAATGGCGTGATAAAGCCGTCGAGCCGAGCGGGGACCAGCGGTCCGAGCTGTGGTTCTTCTACCATCTCGGACGGCGCCTGAAGGAGAAGCTGGCCGGCTCGGCGGACCAGCGCGACCGCCCGCTGCTCGACCTGGCCTGGGACTACGCCACCGAGGATGCCGCCGGCGACGAGCCGTCCGGTGCGGACGTGCTGCGCCGCATCAACGGGATCGACCTGCAGAGCGGCAAAGCGGTCAGCGGCTACCTTGACCTGAAGGCCGACGGCAGCACGGCCTGCGGCTGCTGGATTTACAGCGGCGTGTACGCCGACGAGGTCAACCAGGCCCGGCGCCGCAAGCCGCATACCGAGCAGGGGCCCTACGACGCCGAATGGGGCTGGACCTGGCCGCTGAACCGCCGGGTGCTATACAACCGGGCCTCGGCCGACCCGGACGGCCGTCCGTGGAGCGAGCGCAAGGCGCTGGTCTGGTGGGACGCGGACAAGGGGGAGTGGACCGGCCACGACATCCCCGACTTCGAGAAGACCAAGCCGCCTGCCTACCGGCCGCCCGAGGGCGCCAGCGGCCCGCAGGCGCTGCGCGGTGACGACTCGTTCATCATGATGTCCGACGGGAAAGCCTGGCTGTACGCGCCGTCCGGCGTGGCCGACGGGCCGCTGCCGACGCACTACGAGCCGCACGAGTCCCCAGCCCGCAACCTGCTGTACGGCCAGCAGGCCAGCCCGGTCCGCAAGGTGTACGGGCGGCCGGACAACCCGTCCAACCCGGCTCCGCCGGAAAAGCACAGCGAGGTGTTCCCGTTCGTGTTCACCACCGCGCGGCTCACCGAGCACCACACCGCCGGCGGCATGAGCCGCCAGCTGCCGTACCTGTCCGAGCTCCAGCCGGCGCTGTTCGTGGAGGTGTCACCCGAGCTGGCCACCGAGCGCGGCCTGGTCCACCTGGACTGGGCCCACGTCATCACCAGCCGCGCCGCGGTGGAGGCCCGGGTCTTCGTCACCGACCGGATGGTGCCGCTGCGGATCGACGGGCGCGTCGTGCACCAGATATGGATGCCTTACCACTGGGGGCAGACCGGGCTGACCACGGGCGACGTCGTCAACGACCTGATCGGCGTGGTCGCGGACTCGAATGTCTTCATCCAGGAGAGCAAGGTCCTGACCTGCGACATCCAGCCCGGGCGCCGCCCTCGCGGCCCGGCGCTGACCGATTACGTCGCCGGGTACCGGCTCCGCGCCGGGATCACCAGGGAAACCGGCACCCGGATCCTCACCACCGGTGATGAGAGCGCCAAGGCCCACGCCGAGGCCGAGGCAGAGGAGTAGGCCCATGGCGCACGAGCACAGCTTCCACGGCCCGCTGGCTGACCCCGCGGCGGACGCCGGGTACGGCGAGCACCCGCCCCGGGTCGGTTTCTTCACCGACACCTCGATCTGCATCGGCTGCAAGGCCTGCGAGGTGGCCTGCAAGGAATGGAACAGCGTGCCCGAGGACGGGCTGAACCTGCTGGGCATGTCGTTCGACAACACCGGCATGCTCGGCGCGGACTCCTGGCGGCACGTCGCCTTCATCGAGCAGCAGCGCCCGCTCGGCCGCCAGGACGCGGGCCTGCACGACCTGCCCACCGGCCCGTCCGCGACGCGGGAGGCGGCGGAGATGGTCGCCGAAGCCCTGCCGCAGGCCGGCCGGGCCGGCGGTGACCTCGGCACGGCCCCGGTCGACCTCGGGTTCCCCGCCTTCCAGCTGCCCGGCCGCACCCCGGGTGAGCACCCCCGGGCGGAGTTCCGCTGGCTGATGGCCTCGGACGTGTGCAAGCACTGCACGCACGCCGGCTGCCTGGACGTCTGCCCGACCGGGGCGCTGTTCCGCACCGAATTCGGCACCGTGGTGGTCCAGCAGGACATCTGCAACGGCTGCGGTTACTGCGTTTCCGCCTGCCCGTACGGCGTCATCGACCGGCGGCACGACGACGGCCGCGCCTGGAAGTGCACGCTGTGCTACGACCGGCTGCGCGGTGACATGGAACCCGCTTGCGCCCAGGCCTGCCCGACCAAGTCGATCCAGTTCGGCGTGCTCGACGAGCTACGCGAACGCGCCGCCCAGCGCCTGGACGAGCTGCACGACGCGGGCGTGCCCGAGGCCAGGCTCTACGGCGCCGACCCGGCCGACGGGGTAGGCGGCGACGGGGCGTTCTTCCTGCTGCTCGACGAGCCCGAGGTGTACGGGCTGCCGCCGGACCCGGTGGTCCCGACCCGTGACCTGGCCTCGACCTGGAAGTACACCGGCGCCGCCGCGGCCGGCCTGCTGGCGGCGGCCGTGGCGGCCTTCGTCAGCCGGAGACCGCGGTGACCCCCGTCGAGCGCTCGGCCGGGCCGCATGGCGCCGGCCGATCCGGGCCCGGCCAGTCCGGGCCGGGCCAGTCCGGGCCGGGCCAGTCCGGGCCGGGCCAGTCCGGGCAAGGT
>JALYVS010000346.1 GCA_030853115.1 Actinomycetota bacterium | reverse complement strand
GCGCCGAGGCTTCGGCCGTGCTAGCCGGCGACCCGACGAACGACGGCGTCAGGCCGCCCACCGCATCGGCAGACGCGCCGTCCCGCAGCGACGGGCACGCGGCGCTCAACGCTGACCTGAGTTCTGACACCGCGGCCCGTTCGGTATCCCTCAAAAGATCTCCACCTGACCGGCCGCTACGGCCGGATGCGCTACCGCCGCAACGCCGGCGCGCCGGTGCCCGGGGACCTCGCCGCACAGCCGGGGAGTCGGGAAGACCTTGCCGGGGTTGCACAGGTGAGCCGGGTCGAAGGCGCAGCGGAGCAGCTGCATGGTGTCCAGGTCGTCGGCGCTGAACATCTTGGGCATGTACCTGGACTTGTCCACGCCGACGCCGTGCTCGCCGGTGATGGAGCCGCCTTGTTCCAGGCACGCGTCCAGGATCTTGCCCGACAGTTCCTCGGCCGCGATGGTCTCGGTCGGGGAGGAGTCGTCGTAGAGCACCAGCGGGTGCAGGTTGCCGTCGCCGGCGTGGAAGACGTTGGCGACCCGGACGCCCGCCTCCTCCGCCAGCGACGCGATCGTGGCCAGCACGGCCCCCAGCGACGTCCGCGGGACCACGCCGTCCTGCACGATGAACGCCGGGCTGATCCGGCCCACCGCCGCGAAGGCAGACTTGCGGCCGGCCCAGATGACGGCCCGCTCGGCCGGGTCGTCGGCCGCCCGGATCTCGGTCGCGCCCGCCGCTTCGCACAAGGCCCGGACGGTGGTCAGCTCGGCTTCTACCTCCGCGGCCGGCCCGTCCAGCTCCACGATCAGCACCGCCCCGGCGCCAGCCGGGTAATTGCAGTGCACCGCCGCCTCGGCCGCCTCGATGGACAGCGCGTCCATCATCTCGATGGCGGCGGGCACGATGCCGGCCGCGATGATGTCGGAGACCGCGCGGCCGCCCTGCGCCGTGGTGGTGTAGGCGGCGAGCAGCGTGTGTACGACCTCGGGCAGCGGCAGCAGCTTGACCACGACCTTGGTCACGATGCCGAGCGTGCCCTCCGAGCCGGTGAACGCGCCGAGCAGGTCATAGCCGGTGGTGACGCCGCTGCCGTCGCCAAGCCAGGTCAGCTCGCCTGCGGGGGTGACGATTTCCAGGCCGGTCACGTGGTGCACGGTGAAGCCGTGCTTGAGGCAGTGCGCCCCGCCGGAGTTCTCCGCCACGTTGCCGCCCACGGAACAGACCACCTGGCTGGACGGGTCAGGCGCGTAGAACAGGCCGAACGGCGCCGCCGCCTTGCTCACCGACAGGTTCGTCACCCCGGGCTCGACCACCGCGCGGCGGCTCACCGGGTCGATCTCCAGGACGTTGCGCATCCGGGACATCACGATCAGGACGCCGCCGGCGTGCGGCATCGCGCCGCCGGACAGCCCCGTGCCGCTGCCCCGGGCCACGAACGGCACCTTGGCCCGCGCGCACTCGGTCACCACCGCGGCCACCTCGGCCGCGGAGATCGGCAGCACCACCAGAGCCGGGACGCTGCGGTGGGCGGTCAGGGCCGTCACACTCGTAGGTGCGCAGCTCCAGCGGATCGGTGATGACGTTGCCCGCACCGCAGATTTCCCTCATCCGCGGGACCAGCGCCTGGATCGTCCCCATGAACTACCGCCTCACTGCCTGCCTTTCCCTGATTGTCCCCTTATTCCGGCTCAGGTGAACAGTAAATCCCTACGGCATCCGCTCGTAGGCGGGGATGGTGAGGAATTCGGCGAAGTTGTCGGCCAGCGCGACCTCGGTGAACAGCGCGGTCGCCTGGCCGTATCGTTCGGCGTCGAACGCGTCCCCGGCCAGCGTCCGGATCTGGGTCAGCTCCTCGTCGATGAGCCGCTCGACAAGATCCCGTGTCACCACGGTGCCGTCGTCCAGGGCGACGTCGTTGTGGATCCACTGCCAGACCTGGGACCGGGAGATCTCTGCCGTGGCCGCGTCTTCCATCAGGTTGAAGATGCCGACCGCGCCGTTGCCGCCCAGCCAGCTGGCCAGGTACTGCAGCGCGACGCTGATGTCGTTGCGCAGCCCCGCGTCGGTGATCACGCCGGGGGTCTTGCTCACCGCGAGCAGGTCCTGGGCGGTGACGCTGACGTCCTCGCGGGACTTACCGAGCTGGTTGGGGCTGGAGCCGAGGACGCCGTCGAAGACCTCCTTGCACAGCGGGACCAGGTCGGGGTGGGCGACCCAGGAGCCGTCGAAGCCGTCCTGCGACTCGCGCGTCTTGTCTTCCCGGACCTTGGCCATGGCCTTGGCGTTGACCTCGGCGTCGCGGCGGCTCGGGATGAACGCGGCCATGCCGCCCATGGCGTGCGCCCCGCGCCGGTGGCAGGTCTTGACCAGCAGCTCGGTATAGGCCCGCATAAACGGCGCGGTCATCGTGACCGAGTTGCGCTCGGGGAGGACGAACTCGCGGCCGCGGGTGCGGAATTTCTTGATCATGCTGAACAGGTAGTCCCAGCGGCCCGCGTTCAGCCCCGCCGAATGCTCCCGCAGCTCGTACAGGATCTCTTCCATCTCGAATGCGGCCGGGATCGTCTCGATCAGCACCGTGGCCCGGATCGTGCCGCGGGCGATGCCAAGCGCATCCTGGGCCAGGTTGAACGCGTCGTTCCACAGCCGGGCCTCGAGGTGGCTCTCGTTCTTGGCCAGGTAGAAGTACGGTCCCTTGCCTTTGTCGAGCTGCCGCTGCGCGCCGGCCGCCATGTACAGGCCGAAGTCGACCAGGCTGGCCGACGCCCGCTTGCCGTCGATCAGGATGTGCTTCTCATCCAGGTGCCAGCCGCGCGGCCGCACCACGATCGTGGCCAGCCCGGCGTCCGGGCGCAGCGCGTAGGCCTTGCCCTCGGCGCTGGTGAAGTCGATCGTCCGGTCCAGTGCGTCCTTGAGGTTGAGCTGGCCGGTGATCATGTTGTCCCACAGCGGGGTGTTGGCGTCCTCGAAGTCCGCCAGCCATACGTTGGCTCCGGAATTCAGGGCGTTGATCGTCATCTTCTTGTCGGTCGGGCCGGTGATCTCGACCCGCCGGTCGACCAGGCCGGGCGCCGGGTCCGCCACCCGCCAGCCGGGATCCTCGCGGACATTGGCGGTCTCGGGCAAGAAGTCGAGCGTGGCCCCGCCGGACAGCTCCGCCTGGCGCCGCCGGCGCGCGGCCAGCAACTCGGCCCGGCGCGGGCCCAGTTCGGCGTGCAGGGCGGCGATCAGGTCGATGGCCTGCGGTGTCAGGATCTCGTCGTAGCGATCACCGTAGGGACCTGTGATCTCGACGCGTTCGGTTCCCGGCATGTGTAACGCTCCTCCCGGCTCGTGTTCCCATCCTAGGCACGCCGGCGCGACTCGGCGGAGGGAGGCTGGCGGGCAGCGCGCCGCGCTCATGGCAGCCGGGGTAAAGGCGCCGATCCCGGGCCGGGAAAGCACCGTCGTCATTCCCGCTACGCGAATTCGGGCGGATGAGCGGCCACGACCGGTCCAGCCAGGCTCGAGGCTACCGGGCGGTAGGGCCCTGGTAAGCTCTTATCTCCCGAAGCTGACCTGAGAAACCAATGCCGCGCGCAATTAAATACCGCGAAAGTGTACCAAGAAATATGACGCTTAGTCAAACCAATTCCGCGGCCACGACGGCTGTGAACCAAGAGCAGGCTAATCTGGATACGCTTTATCGGCTGCTTGACGAGGCGCGGGAGCGGACTGAGCGCGCGCTCAGCCTGACCCACCGCCGCGGCGGTGCGGGCGGCACGTTCCAGGCCCGGGTGGAGCGCGAGGTGACGGCAGCCGAGCAGGACAGGCGGCTGGCCCAGCTGAACGCGGTCGAACACGGCCTGTGCTTCGGCCGCACCGACGCCGAGCCCTCCAGCGAGCAGGCGCGCACGCTGTATATCGGGCGGATCGGGCTGCGCGACGAGGACCTCGAGCCGCGGCTTATCGACTGGCGCGCGCCGGCTGCGCAGCCCTTTTACGCGGCCACCCCGAATGACCCTAACGGCCTGATCAGGCGCCGCCACATTTACACCAGGAATCGCGCCGTCACCGGTGTCGACGACGAGGTCTTCGACCTTGACCGGTTGTCGGAGTCGGATCGGAAAAGCCTGTCCGGCGAGGCCATGCTGATCGCCAGCATTACCGCTGGCCGCACCGGCCGGATGGGCGATGTGGTCGCCACCATTCAGGCCGAGCAAGACCGGGTAATCCGCGCCACCATCCAGGGCGTGCTGGTCGTCCAAGGCGGCCCGGGCACCGGCAAGACGGTCGCGGCGCTGCACCGTGCCGCGTACCTGCTGTACACCCACCGCCGGACGCTGGAACGGCGCGGCGTCCTGGTCATCGGGCCGAATGCCACCTTCCTCCGCTATATCAGCCAGGTGCTGCCGTCCCTCGGCGAGACCGACGTGGTGCTGAGCTCGATCGCCGAGCTTTTCCCTGGGGTCAAAGCCGCGCCGGAGGACAATTCTGACGCCGCCGTGATCAAGGGCGACGTCAAGATGGTGAACGTGCTCCGCCGCGCGGTGCGCAACTGCCAGCTGGTGCCGGCGGCTGACCTGGAGATCACCGTCGACGGCCTGACGATGACGGTGCCGCGGGAGGCGGTCCTGCAAGCCCGCGAGCGGGCCCGCGCCCTGCGCAGGCCGCACAACGTGGCCCGCAAGCTGTTCGCCAACCAGATGCTCAGCGCGGTGGCGGCGGCCGAAGCCACGGCGCTCGGCCGGGAGCTCGACCCAGAGGATGTTCCCTACGCCCGCGCCCGGCTGTGGGACGAGCCACCGGTCCGCTCCGCGCTGGACCTACTGTGGCCGTTCTTGACTCCGCAGCGCCTGGTCGCCGGTCTCCTCGCGGATGAAGATGTCCTGCGCCGGGCCGCTCCTGGGCTTTCTACGGCCGAACGGGCCGCCCTGCTTCGCGCCGGTGCTCCTGACGCGTGGACCGTGGCGGACGTCCCGCTGCTCGACGAGGCCGGTCAGCTGCTCGGCGTCGACGACTCGGCGGACAAGGCCCGGCGCCGGGCCGCCGAGCGGGAACGCCGCGCCGAGGAGCGGTACGCAGCGGAGGTGCTCGAGATCAACGGGCTGGCCGGGCAGGGCTTCGTGGACGCCGCCACGCTCGCGGAGTGGAATCGGGACACCGGCCAGCCGCTCACCACAGCCGAGCGCGCCTGGGCCGATCCTTCCTGGGCCTACGGTCACGTGATCATCGACGAGGCGCAGGAGCTGTCCGCGATGGCGTGGCGGATGGTGATGCGGCGGATCCCCAACCGGTCGCTGACCGTGGTCGGGGACGTGGCCCAGCGGGGGAGCGCGGCCGGGGCCTCTTCCTGGGCGCAGGTCCTGGACCCGTACGTGCGGAATCGCTGGCACGAGGAGCTGCTGACCGTCAACTACCGGACGCCTGCCGAGATCATGGTGGTCGCGGCCGACGTGCTCGCCTCGGTGGCGCCCAGCGAGCGCCCGCCGGAGTCCGTCCGTGAAGAAGGCGTCTTCCCCCGCGCGGTCCGCGGCCTGGCCCAGGTGGCCGGGGTGGTGACCGGCGAGCTCGCCGAGATGGGAGAGGGCGGCAAGCTCGCGGTGATCGCGCCCGCAACGCGGATCGCCGAGCTGACGCGGGCCCTGCCGGACGCGGTCGCCGGCGACCGAGCCGAGGTGCTCGACTCCGCGATCGCGCTGCTGACCGTGAACCAGGCCAAGGGGCTCGAGTTCGACCGGGTGGTGCTGGTCGACCCGGCCGGGATCTTGACCCAGTCTCCGGTGGGCGGGCACGACCTCTACGTCGCGGTCACCCGCGCCACCCACCGCCTCACGGTCGTCTACGACGGGGAGCTGCCCGCCTCCCTGCACCGCCTCGGGCCCTGATGCACGACGTGCTGCGGGTGCTGGCCGCCCGCGTCCGCGCAGGCGGACCCCCCTACCACGATGACCTGCGGGTGGCGCTGGCCGTCGAGGGCGGCGGGATGCGCGGCGTCATTTCCGCAGGCATGGCCCTCGAGCTGCACGAACGCGGCCTGGTACCCGCCTTCGACGCCGTCTACGGTGCCTCGGCCGGCGCGATCACGGGAGCCTGGCTGCTGTCCAGCCGGCCGGAAGGGCTGCTGGGCTGGACCGAGCCCGCGTACGCCAAGACCTTGATCCGGCGCTCCGGGCTGCTCCGCGGCCGCCCGGCGGTCGACGTCCGGACGCTGATCGAGGAGCTGTACCAGACCACGTTCCCGATGGACTTCGCCTCGGTGCTGGCCAGCCCCGTGGAGTACCACCCGCTCGCCACCGACGCCGGTACCGGCGAATCGACCGATCTGCGCCCGTTCGTCAGCACCCCCGCGGAGCTGCGGCTGGCCCTGCGGGCCAGCGCCGCCCTGCCGCTGCTGGCCGGCCCGCCGGTCACCTTGGCCGGCCGCCGCTTCTACGACGCGGGGGTGTCCGAATCGGTCCCTTACCGCACCGCGCTGGCCCAGGGCGCGACGCACGTGCTCGTGCTCCGCTCCCGCCGTGACCCGCTGACCAGGCTGGCTGGGGTCACGCCGTCCCGTTCGGTCCGGCTGATCACCCGCACCACGTTGCGCCGCGAGGCCCCGGCCCTGCGCGCGAC
>JALYVS010000345.1 GCA_030853115.1 Actinomycetota bacterium | reverse complement strand
GACAATCGCCAACTTCAAGACATGGCGGATCATGCACACCGACTATCGTCGGCCGCTCGCCACCTTCACAACAACTATCTCAGCCGTAATAGCCCTGCACTTCTACGCGGCTAGCTGAATAACCCTCATTGTATGGATAGTCTCCAGTCCCGCCATCGCGGGAAGCGACGTCCATGTGTGGATAACCGACATTGTGACGTTTTTCAGGCATCTAGCTAGCGGTTAATTTTAACTCAGACTGTTAAACCGTATCCACCGGCGCTATGGACCAAGGACATAGGCGAGGGCGCGTACGTCCTCGATCACGGCTAAGCACCGACGCTACGGCAATGGCGCCAAGGTCCCCGTATGTTCGACTGGGCGGTTGTCTCGCTGCCCAGCGGGGCGCCAGCACGCCCTGGAGGTCCCGGCACCTGCTGGTGCACCGGGCGCTCGCGTGCTATGCCAGGGGCGAGCAGAAACCTGCCTGCCACCTGCTTTGCCTTGGCCGGAACGCCGACGATGAGCTGTCCGAGTGTTGGTTAAGTGCCGCTTGAGCCCGTGGGCTCACACCGCGCGCGGCTCTGCCGCCGATCGGTCGAAGGCGAGGACGGCTTGCAACTCGTGTCGGCGCCGCGTGGCCAGGTTCGCGAGGAGGTCCGGTGCATCCTCGAACGGCACGACTGCTGTCACCAGGTGCTCTCGGATCGCCGCACCATCCGCACGTAGCAGATCGATCGTGGCGGCGGAGAGGCGTTCCCGGTCCCAGGTGTGCGTTAGACCTCGCGGCACCCGGCCGATCTGGGCGCACCGTACCGCCAGGCCGTTGTGGTGGAATTCCGCGCCGAGCCGCAGTTCGGCTGCCCCTGCCTGGTAGAACGCCAGATCGATTACAGTTGCTTGCGGACGCGCCACCCGCAGCGCCAGGTGCAGGGCCGCGGCCTGCCCGCGGCACTGAAACACCACGTCTGCCCCCCGGTCGCCCGGGGCGTGCCGCCATCTGGTCTTCAGGCGGGCGGCCACGTCCTCCGGCCCCTCCGGGTCAAGTGACTCCAGCCCCAAGGCCTCGGCCACGGCCCGGCGTTCAGGGGTTGGGTCGAGCACCACCACCGACGCGGCGCCGTGCCGGCGGGCTAGCAACGCGGTCATCAGGGCCACCACCCCAGCACCGACCACCACAATGTGTCGGCCGCGCACTCCGTCCCCGAGCGAGCGGACATCAGGACCGCGCAGGTCCGCGGCGGCGTGCAGCAGGCCGTTGGCGCAGATCGGCCCCATGTGCGCGACATAGACGCCGAGCAGCGGATCAAGGTCTCCCGGCAGGGGTACCACTCGGTCTGAGATCGGGTCACCGATGTACCCGGTGCGATGGCCATAGGTCATTGCCACGGTGCTACCTACCGGGATCGTGGGCGTCCGGGACTCGGCGACCTTACCCACTTCCATGTATCCCAGCTGAGTGACCGGGTAACCGGCGTTCGGCTCGCCTGGCACGAAAAGGCCGAGGCCCGTATCCCAGCGTTCCGACAGGAACAGGTTTGTGCCCTTGACGTAGCTCAACTCGGTGCCGGCGGAAACGCCGCTGAACAAAGTGGCCACCCGGAACGCGCCCTCTGGCACCGGCGCGCGAGGCTCCTCCCGCACTACTACCCGGCCGGGGCCCTCCACTACGACGTTGCGTTCGGTATTCACGTCGGCCGCGCGTGCGTCGACCCTGGCCGCTCCTCCCTCCGTCATCGGTTCTCCCGGGGGTCCGCTGCGTCCTTTGCCAGCGGGCCGTCCGCCGGCCGCACCGGCTGGCCTGTGGCCGCCGACGAGGCCAGCGCGCACGCCAGCCGGTGCGTCCGCAGCGCCTCCTCGTAGGGCACCCGCACGTCGTCCCCGATGCCGCGCACTGCGTCGACAAAGGCCCGGTCCACCGCGACCCGGGCCGCTGCGGGATCCGCGGCGACGAATTCCTCGACTGGATCGGCGCCACCTTCCCGGATCGCCAGCCCGTCCTCGCCCACCGACAGCCAAAGCCCGTCAGCGACCAGTTCCAGGCCGGCGCGCTGCTTCCAGCCGAGCAGGCAGGTGGTGCTTAGTGTCCCCAGGGCCCCGCTGCGAAATCGCAGGGTGGCGGTGGTCACGCTGTCAACGTCGGCTCCGGGTACCTTCGGGGGCCGTCCGTCACCCATCGCGTACACCTCAGCCACCTCGCCGGCGAAGAGCCGGGCGAGGTCAAGGACATGCGCGGCCTGCTCTACCACCGGTCCACCGGACAGATCCCGGACCGGCCACCACCCGACGGGGGGCACCTTATCCAGCCATGTCCCGCCGATCAGGCGTACCTCCCGCCCGTCGAGTACCCGCTGGGCACGTTCTACCACCATCAGGTAGCGCCAGTGGTGACCTACGGCAGTCCGCACGCCCGCCGCCGCCGCCTGAGCGCCCACCTGCTCGGCGGTCTTAGCCGTCACGGCCAGCGGTTTCTCCACGAATAGCGGCACCCGTGCGGAGAGGACAGCGGTCTCGGGCGCTCCATGCGCGAACGGCGGCACGCAGACATACACCGCGTCGACTCCAGCTGACAGCAGCTCGTCAATTCCGGGGAACGCCTGGCAGCCGACGTCATTAGCCAGCACCGCCGCCGCGTGCGGGACCACGTCGGTGATCCCAACGAGGTGAACGTCCGGGAAACTCCCGAGTACCTGCGCATGTCGGCGGCCCACATTCCCGGCACCGATCAGCCCGATCCGACAGAGGTCCATGTGTCTAGCTTCCCCTCGCCCTGCAACGTTGACCTACACGCAGACGTTATGTGCTGAATTATCCGGGAAGTACGCCTTGGCCAAGCCCGCCGAGCGGACGGACAATTATGCCGGAAATGAAGATGAATCGCACGGACATGTCGCCCGTCACCGAGGCATGGTCGGCGTGCCGGACGAGCAGCGCACAGGACTGGCCGCCGGACCGGCTGTTGCAGGCCAAGGGTCACGCCACCGTGAGCGTCATCATTCCCGCTCGCAACGAGGAGGCCACTATCGGGACGATCGTGACGGCGATCCGAAGCGCCTTTATCCAGTCGGTTCCCTTGGTGGATGAGGTCATCGTGGTCGACTCGCGGTCCGTGGACGGGACAGCAGCTGCAGCCCGGGCCGCCGGCGCGTCCGTCGTATCCCAAGACGACATCACCCGCGGCTTGCCGCCGATGCGCGGCAAGGGCGACGCGATGTGGGCCGGGCTGACCGTGGCCTCAGGTGACGTCATCGCGTTCATTGATGCCGACGTCCACCCATTCGATCCGCGGTTTGTCAGCGGCCTCCTAGGCCCGCTGCTGACCGATCCATCCATTTCCTTCGTCAAAGGCTTCTACCATCGCCCTTTGACGCTCGGAGGGTACTCGGAGGCCGACGGAGGCGGCCGCGTCACGGAGCTGGTCGCCCGGCCCCTGCTCAACCTCTTCTGGCCCGACCTCGCTGGCTTTGTGCAGCCACTGGCAGGGGAATCCGCCGGCCGCCGGGACGTACTAGCCCGGGTGCCGTTCGTGTCAGGCTACGGCGTGGAGATCGCCATGCTGGTGGACCTGCTAAATCTCACCGGCCTAGATGCCCTCGCCCAGGTAGATCTGGGAGAACGTGCACACCGTAATCAGAGCATCGAGGCGCTCGGTCAGATGGCGGCACAGATTCTTCTCACGGCCTGGTCGCGGCTCGTGCGTCAGGGGCGGGCTGACGCGAGTACCCCGCTGCCCAGCACGCTTACCCAATTCCGGCGCGGAGGCGAACAGCCGCTGCCCAATCTCGGCCGCGAGATCGTCATTTCTGACGTCGCCATCGATGAGCGGCCGCCGATGATTACCGGCGACCGAGTGCAGCCGACGTTTTGACGGCCGCTCGATGACGCGCACCGTGCTGATGAACGCCGGCCCATGGCTGCCGGTGCCGCCCGATGGGTACGGCGGTATCGAGAACGTCGTCGCCGCTCTCGTTCCTGAACTGCGCAAGCGGGGTATCCGCGTGTTGCTGGCTACGGTGGGCCGGAGCGCGCTGCCCGTGGACGAGCGTCTGACGGCGTTCACCGACGGCCAGTTCGACGTGCTGCAGCGCCCTTACAACCAGGTGTCCGGGGTAGCGCACGCGCACCTGCACGCCGTCGTGCGTGCGCTGCGCGACCGGGACGACATCGACCTGGTACACGATCACGTGGAGGTAGTGGGGCTTGCGGTCCTGTCCGCGGCAGCGCTGGCGCCCACGACCCCGCCCGTCTTGCACACCCTGCACTGGGACCTGCGTAAGCATGCCGACTTCTACTCCGGCCTCGACGTCGGCCCCCGGGTCCGGGTCAACGGAGTGTCTGCGTCGCAACTCAACCGCGCCCCGGAGGCCCTGCGCCGGCACTCGATGGGCCACGTGTACCTGGCCACCCCGCTGGCTGTGGGGGCCGACCGGCAGCCGCCAGTGGAAAAGGCCAGCCACGCCGTCGTGATCGGCCGGATCACTCCCGGCAAAGGCCAGCATCTAGCCGCCCGGCTTGCCCACGAGTGCGGTTTCGACCTGATACTCGCCGGCCCGGTCGGGCCTTACCGGCACCCGGCGGACCTGACAGCATCAGGGGGCGCCCCGACGGACAACCCGGACATCCGTTACTGGGAGGAGGAGGTGCGCCCGCTAGTTGACGGTATCCGGGTGCGGTGGATTGGCACCGTGACGAGTCAGGAACGGAACTCGCTGGTGGCGTCTGCGCGGGTCTCTCTCTTTCCGCTGCAGTGGGAAGAACCCGGCGGGACGGCAGTAGTCGAGACGCTAGCGCTGGGCACTCCGGCGGTGGGGCTGTCACGGGGCTGCTTGCCTGAACTCGTGGAACACGGGCGCACCGGCTGGCTGGCGGGGTCACCGGACGAGCTCGCGGCGCTGGTGCAAGCGGCCGGAAGGATCGACCCGCGAGAGTGCCGTGAGCAGGCCGCCCGCAGATTCACGCCCGCTGTGATGGCAGCACGGTACGCGGACCTGTACGAGCAGGTGATCTCTGGGGCGAGCGGCAGAGCCTCGGCCGACGGTCCGATCCAGGGCATGTAACGATAGCCAAAACTGGGGTTTGGGAACCATTGGCTTGCTCCTCGAAGCTAAATAATGACAGTATATTAATTCGAAAGAGCGACCTGTTCTGGGTATGCCGGCGGCGCCGGCGGGGTACTCATTGTTGCGCCAGCGTGGCTGGTACCGCTGGTGAGCTCCTCGTGCGCGGAGTTACTAGCCGTTCCGAGGTTTCCGTGTCGTGCGCTTACCTGCGTTGCAAGAGGTCAAGGTCGCCGCTAGACGCTGACCATTCCTGATCAATTTCTGCGTCAGCCATGAGAGGCTGCGAGGCTCGAGGGTCAACAAGCCGCCGGCAATACGGCACGGTCCAGGTCGCGCCTAGGGTCCGCGCCATCCCACGTGCCAGTCGCGCAGTTCCAGCTCGGCAGCGCGATCACTACTGAGGCGGGCCAGTGCCTGTAAAGAACGATGGCCAGGCCGGGGTTTTGGGAAGGCTTTCCAACCCGGCTTGCTCCCCAGAACCAGGATGGTAAGTGTACAGGAATTCGAAATAGTGTGTTGAACTGTGAGGTCTTCACGTTTGGGGTTGAGCTGGGCGTTTGGGTGGTGCTGGGAGGGCTGCCCACAGGTTAAGCGGACGCGGCCCACACGGTAGCGGCGCTAGCGTTCCCAGCGGGGGTCGGCTTCGAGGGCGGCGGTTCCGAGGGCTTCGAGCCGGGTGAGGAGTTCGCGTAGCCGGCGGTCGTTGTCGATCCAGGCCGTGTAGTCGTGGCGCTGCTCGGCGCTGAGCCAGCGGCCGGCCGTTTTGGCGGCGACCTTGCGGGTCCATTGCCAGTACGGGCCGTGCAGGCGGGGCGGGTCGGCGTGGCAGCCGCAGTTGCGGCGGCCGCAGCGGGTGCGCCGTTCGGTGATCGAGCCGGGCAGGACCATGCCGGAGCTGGCGATGGCCGCGAGCTCGGCGGCGATCTCCTGGGCTTCGGCCTGGTGGCTGGCGGCGACACGCACGGTCTCAGGGTGGCATAGGTCCGTGTTCCCGGGCATGTCCTACTGTATATATACAGTGTGATACGGGCAGCCCCTACCGGAGCGCCGCCGCCCGGGGGTTCCGGCCCGGTCGCCGGCTATATCGCCGGCTGGCGGCCGTCGTCGGTGCCGCCGCAGGCGGCGGCGTTCGCCCGGCAGGTGGTGCTGGCGGTAGTCCCGGACGGGCAGGAACGGGCGAAGTGCCTGCTGCGGGCGGCCGGGAAGCTCGCCGGTTACGCGGCGTCGCTGGGCCTGGAGCTGGTCCCGGAGGTCGTGCTGCACCCGTCGGTGACCGGGCGGTTCGCGCGGTGCGCGCCGGGCCTGTCGCCGTCGGCGCGCCGGATACTGCGCACCAACCAGCGGTTCATCGCCCGCCGGGTCGCGCCGCAGCTTTACCCGGCTGACGCACCGCTCCCGCGGGAGCGGGCCAAGGCACCGTACGGCCCGGCGGAGATCGCCGGGTTCCTCGCGCTGGCGGACGCGCAGCCCACGACGGCGCGGGGGATGCGGGCCGCGGGGCTGGTCTGCCTGGGCGCGGGCGCCGGGCTGATCCGCGCTGACCTGCGCGATGCCCGGGGC
>JALYVS010000344.1 GCA_030853115.1 Actinomycetota bacterium | reverse complement strand
GACGTCGGCTTCGCCTGCCGGGCCGCTGGCTCCCATGCCAGCGGCGCTTGAGGCAGCAGCTGCCGGGCAGGCGGTGGCTGATCGGGCGGGCCGTCCGCCGGAGCCTGACGATCAGCTCAAGCTGGAGGGCTTGGCCGGCCTGGTGGCCGGCTTGCCCGCGCTGGACAGCATTCCGGGCCTGAGCGGCAACCGGAGCCAGGACACCGACCCGGCCGCCGGAATCGAATACTGCGAACTGTGCCGTGAGGTGCTCAACGACCGGCACGGGCACCTGGTCGACACCGACAAGCGGTCACTGGCCTGCGCCTGCCGCGCGTGCTACCTGCTCTTCACTCAACAGGGATCAGGCGGCGGGCGGTACCGGGCGGTACCGGAAGGCATCTATCACGATCCGGACCGGCCGCTGACCGACGAGGACTGGAACGAGCTGCAGATTCCGGTCGCGATGGCGTTCTTCTTCTACAACTCGGCGATCAGCCGGGTGGTGGCGGGTTACCCCAGCCCGGCGGGCCCGACCGAATGCGAGCTCGACCTCGAGGCCTGGGACCGGATCGCCGCGGCGCACCCGCTGTTCGGCGACATCATCCCCGACGTCGAGGCCATCTTGGTCAACCGCACTGAACTGGGCCGCGAGGTCTTCCTGATCCCGATCGACATGTGCTACGCGCTGGTCGGCGAACTGCGGATGTACTGGCAGGGGTTCGACGGCGGCGCCGAGGTCCGTACCGCGCTGGCCACGTTCCTCAGCGGCCTGCGGCACCGCGCGCTGACCCTGGACCGGCGGCCGGCTCGCCCGGACTGGCCTGCTGGCCTGGACCCTGCTCGTCTGGACCCTGCTCGTCTGGAGCACTGAGATGGCAGACCTGATCTTCGGCTGTACCGGCGCGACCGCCGAACGGTACGCCGTGACTCCCACGCTAGCCTTCCAGCTGACGGTGTCCGAACGTTCCGGCGCGCGCATTCACGCCATCGCGCTGCGCTGCCAGATCCGGATCGAGCCGCACCGCCGCCGGTACTCCCCCACCGAAGCGCAGCGGCTGCACGACCTGTTCGGGGATCCGTCGCGCTGGGCCGACACGGTCAAGCCAATCCAGCTCGCCTCGATTACCGCCATGGTCCCCAGCTTCACCGCGGTGACCGAGATCGAGCTGTCCGTGCCGTGCACCTACGACCTGGAAGTGGCCTCGGGCCGGTACTTCGCGGGCTTGGACGACGGCACGGTCCCGCTGCTGATGCTGTTCAGCGGCACGGTCTTCATCGCCACCGAGAACGGCTATTCCGTCGAGCTCGTGCCGTGGAGCGCCGAGGCCTCCTACCGGATGCCGGTCTCCATCTGGAAAGAGTTGGTCGACGCGCACTTCCCGAACAGCGCCTGGCTGCGCTGCAGCCGGGAGACGCTGGACACGCTGTCCGTCTACAAGGCGCAGAACGCGCTGCCGACCTGGGACGCCACCATCAATGCCCTGCTGGCAGCGGCCGGGAGCCCGCACGACGCGGTCGACCCGGGCCGCCCGGCGGCGCCCGGGGCGCCGGGAATTCCTGACGGTCCGGCCGGCCCGGCTGGCATCAGCCCGGAGGCGAGGCAACCGTGAGCCTGGACGCCGTCCGGCGCATCGCGGACGCGGTGCTGTACGAGGGATACATCTTGTACCCCTACCGGGCTTCGGCCCAGAAAAACCGCAGCCGCTGGCAGTGGGGCGTGATCATGGGACCCGGATACGCGGCCGCTGACCCCTCGGAGCGGGACTTCACCCAGGCCGAGGTCGTCTTCGAGCACTCGGGCCAGCCCGCCATCCAGCTCATCCTGCGTTTCCTTCAGGTCCAGCGGCGCAGCACCGAGGCTTCCGGACCTGACGCCCAGGCCGCGGCCCAGACCTGGGACGAGGCGGTGGAACGGGAGCTCGAGTTCGCCGTCGACCGCGACGCACTACTCGGGGCCGGCTACACCCAGGACTTCGAGGTCGCGGGCGGGGAAGACCGCGAGCCACTGACCGCAGACGGCGGCCCCGTCCGGGGTGCCGACGACGGACCCGATGCCGGCCCCCAGGCGGCCGGTTACGCGATTCGCCGCCGGGCCCCCCTGGCCGGCCGGGTGTCGGTGCGGGCGTTCCCGCTCGAGGGCCCGTGGCAGGCGGTGCGGCTTCAGGTGCGGGTGCAGAACCGGACCGCGGCCGACCCCGCCCCGGCGCGCCGCGAAGAGGCGCTGCCCACCGCGCTAGTCGCCGTGCACGTCATCATGACCGTCACCGGCGGCGAGTTCATCTCGATGATCGATCCGCCGGAATGGGCCAAAACGGCTGTGGCCGAGTGCGAGAACGTCGGCGGCTGGCCGGTGCTGGCCGACCCCGATGGCGGCCGGGACATCATGTTGTCCTCGCCGATCATCTTGTACGACCACCCCGAGGTCGCGCCGGAAAGCCCGGGTGAGCTCTACGACGGCCTGGAGATCGACGAGATCCTCACCCTCCGCACCCTGGCGCTCTCCGATGACGAGAAGCGCCAGGCCCGGGCCACCGACGCCCGGGCGGCCGCGCTGATCGACCGGGTCGAGGCCATGGATGCCGGGGACATCGTGAAGCTGCACGGCGCGGTCCGCGCACCGCGCCCGGCCCCGTCCGGCGGCCCGGCTGGCGGTGGCGGTGGCGCTGGCGCTGGCGGGCAGACCATGGTCGCGCGCACCAACGCCGCGGGCGATTCTGAATGGATCGGCGACCCGGACGTCCCCTGGTGGGATCCGGGCGCCGACGCGTCGGTGTCCCCCGATACCGACACCGTGAACATCGGCGGCCACCAGATCGGCCGCGGCAGCCTGGTCCGGCTGCAGCCAGGGAAACGCCGCAGCGACGCCCAGGACATGTTCTTGATCGGGCGCATCGCCGAAGTCCAGGCCGTGCTGCTGGACGTAGAGGACAACCCGTACCTGGCCGTGGCGCTCACCGATGACCCTGACCAGGACTTGCGGATCGCGCACGGGCGCTTCCTGTACTTCAGCAGCGACGAAGTCGAGCCCTGTGAGGGCACGTCATGACCGGGCGGACGCTGGTGGCGGGCGTCGGCAACGTCTTCCTGGGCGATGATGCCTTCGGGGTCGAAGTCGTCCGGCTGCTCGGCGAGCAGCCGCGGGAGGACGGCGTGCAAATCCGTGACTTCGGCATCCGCGGCGTCCACCTGGCCTACGAACTGCTCGACGGCTGTGACTTGTTCGTGCTGATCGACGCGGCGCCGCGGGGCGAGAAGCCGGGCACGGTCACCGTCGTCGACGTCGAGCTGCCCGACCCCGCGTCGCTGACCAGCCCGGTCATCGACGCGCACAGCCTGACCCCGGACAGCATCTTCGCCTTGCTGGTATCACTGGGCGGCCGGCCCGGGCGCAGCCTTCTGGTGGCCTGCGAACCGGCCGACGTCAGCGCCGGCATGGGCCTGTCCGAGCTGGTGACCGAAGCCTTGCCGCACGCCGTGCGCGCGGTGCAGGAAATCCTGGCCCAGGCGGCGGACACCCCCGACGAGCAGAACGCCGGAAGCGTAACGGACTCACCAGGGAAATCGTGACGAACTTAGCAGGAAAGGAGGTGCGCGGGATGCTGAGCAGGCTGATCAAGGCGGTTGTCGTAGCCGCAGTGCTGGTGATGGTGATCGAGTCACTACCGGACATCAAGCGCTACCTGGAGCTCCGCGAGATGTAAAAGACGCCCCGCGCCGGAGAGGAAGTGGTAGGCGTGGAAGTAGCTTCTGGTTGTGCCATCTAATCGCAGCAAGGCGGCCCTTTTCGGCACCGTGCTGGACGAAGTCCTCGAGCGGCGGCAGGCACGCCGCGCGGCCTAATCACTCAGGAGCGGAATGCACGAGTATGGCTTGTGCGAGGGCGTGCTCGAGACAGTGCGCCAGCGGGCCGGCGGCCGCAAGGTAGCCGGGATCCGGGTACGGTTCGGGATCCGGCATGCGGTGGTCGAGGAATCCCTCGTGCAAGCGTTCAGTCTCGTGGCCGCGGGCACCGAGGCGGCCGGCGCCGTGGTTGAGCTTGTCACGGTGCCGGCCACCATTGGCTGCCGCGACTGCGGGCTCAGCGCCGACACCATGGACATGCTGGCCCTCTGCCCGCGCTGCGCGGGGGACAACGTCGCGATCAGCGGCGGTGACGAGATGGTGCTCGAATCGGTCACCTACGAACCGGTGCCTGCCGCCGAGAGGACGTAGTTATGTGCCTGGGAATCCCGGCTCAACTCGTCGGCGGCGAGACGGGTCATCCCGACCTGGCCGTAGCCGACATGGGCGGCGTCAAGCGGCTGATCAACATGGGCTTGCTCGACGACCCGCTCGGCCCCGGTGACTGGGTCCTGGTGCACATGGGCTTCGCGCTTTCCGCCATGACGGCGCAGGAAGCCCGGGACGCGATGGACGCGCTGGGCGCCGAACGCGGCGCCGAGGACCGGGAAGCGGCGGACCTGGAGGCGGCGGTGGAGGCCGCGGTCCGGGACGCCGAGGCCGCACGGGAAGGGATCCGTTGACCGACCTGACGGCGGCTCAGAACCCGGCCCGCCCGGCCGACCCCGCGGCCCAGGCCGCCGCGGCGGCCAGCGACGGCCCGCTGATGTTCGTCCGGTACGCCTACCCGCCGAACTCACTCGGCTATTGCGGCCCGGACGACTTCGCCGCGTTCCGTGAGTACGCGGTGGCCGGGGTGGTCGACCGCGGGCTGGTCCAGCTCGCCCAGGCGTTCTCCGGGGCGTGGCCGTACCTGGAGCTGATCTCGGCCGGCTGCGGCATCAAGGACCCGCTGGACCGCCGCGTGGTCGAGGCTTACTGGGTGGGCAACGACCTGCTCGACAAGGTTTCCGTCCGAGGCATCGGCAACTCAATGGCGGACCGGTTCCGGGCCCAGGCCGGGCACAAGTTCCAGTTCCTGGCCGAGGGCGTGCTGGCTGGCGGGGTGCCGCATCACAGCTTCCACGTCTTCGGCGTCTACCCATGGGTAGGCCTGCTCGGCGATGACCGCAAGACCAAGCACGCCCTGCTGGTGCTGGACCGGTGCCGGATCCGGTGGGGCCGGGTCACCGCCACCCACGGCGACCAGGCGGCGGTCGACTTCCGGCCGCTGACCTGGGACGGCCAGCGGCTGTCCCTGGGCCAGCCGACCCAGGAGATGGCCCGGCTGACCCTCGACGGCACCACGCTGGCCCACGACATCGGGCCGGGTGACTGGGTGTCACTGCACTGGGACTGGGTCTGCGAGCGGCTCACCCCGCGCCAGCTCCGGTCCCTGCGCGCCTTCACGCTGCGGCACCTGGACATGGTCAACAATCGCGTCGAGCACTCCGGGCCGCTCGCCGTCCTCGGCTGACCCGCAGCACCACGCGGACCCGCAGCGCCGCGTCGCCGGCCTGCCGCGATCGCCGGCCTGCCGCGATCAGGCGGGGGCGACTACGAGCTGGCGCAGGTACAGGTCGCGGAAGGTCACCGGGCCGCGCGGGCCGGGGACCGCGTCGATGTTGATGCCCGTCTCGGGCACCGAGAACAGCTTGAACCCGTCGAGCAGCCGGGTGGTGGCGTTCCAGAACACGCCGGTGCCCGCGTACGCGTCGAGAAACTCCGCCGCGGCGGCCGGATCGCCGGTGACGATCGCCGCGGCCAGGCCCGAGGTCTCCTCGTTCGCCAGCAGCGCGGCCGCTCGCGGCCCGGCGGCGGGCGCGAACGTCACGGTCGGCTCGTGACCGGGATCCAGCGCCCACTCGTGGCCGAGCGGATGGGCGTGCGGTGGCAGCGAGGCGCCGATCCCCAGCCGGCCCAGCAGGTCAGTGATCCGCGGCACTAGCTCCTGCCACCGGCTGGGGTGCACGAGCAGCAGGTTGAGCCGGTTACAGACGCCGAGCCGGTCCAGGCCTGCTTCGACCAGCTGCTCGGCCATCGCCGGGTCGGCAGCCGCGTCCAGGTACATGACCGCGCCGCCGTCGGCGTGCGCCATCGTGCGCACCCCGTGCCGGGCCGCCTCGGCGGCCAGCGTGCGGGTACTGTCCCCGCTGCCGCGCAGGATGACCAGCGGGATCAGGCCGGGCTGGCTGACCAGCGCCCGGGCCGAATCCTGCCCGGGCGCGCGGACCAGCTGGATCATGGCCGGATCGAGCCCGTGGGCCCGCAGCGCCGGCCCGATGACCTCCTCCGCCAGCGCGATGGCCGAACGGATCGCCGCCGAACCCGTCCGCAGCACCCCGGCGTTGCGGGACTTGACGAACTGCGACGCGATGTCCACCACGACGTTCGGCCGGGCCTCGAAGTTGGCGCCGATCACGCCGACCGGCCGCCGGCGTTCGGTGAGCCGCAGCCCGCCCGGCAGCTCCCTGATCGTCCGCTGGGACGGCTCGGCCGGGACTCCGGCCAGCGCGCGCAGCTGGCCGGCGATGGCCTCGATCCGCGTCTGGTCCAGCCGCAGCCGGTCGAGCAGGGCGTCCCTGATGCCATCGGCCCGGGCCGCCCGGACATCCGCCTCGTTGGCCTCGAGCACCGGGCCAGCCCGCAGGGCCAGCCGGTCCGCCATCGCCCGCAGCGCGTCGTCGAGCCGCTCGCCGGGCACGCTGGCCAGATCGGCGACCGTGTCCCGGGCCGCCCGGGCGGCCGCCTCCACCG
>JALYVS010000343.1 GCA_030853115.1 Actinomycetota bacterium | reverse complement strand
CCAACCGCGACCGCGTCCGGGCCCTGCTCACCGGGCCGCCGGACGCCTCCGTTACCTATGCGCTGACCAGGCTCCGGTGGGACGGCCTGCTCGACGCCTGGCGCGAGGCCGGCGGCGCCCCCGGCGACCTGCGGGCCGCGGTGTGCCAGGCCAATACGGCCGCGCTCGGTGAGGCTTTCGCTAGCGAACTATTCCACGCCGGCGACCCGCCCGACGCGATCGCCGCGATGAGCGACGAACTCGCCCTGGGCGCGCTGCGGGCCGCGTCCCGCAGCGGCCTGGCCGTGCCCGGCGCTGTCGCGATCACCGGCTGGGACGACACCGACGCCGCGGCCCCGGCGGGACTGAGCACACTGCGGCAGTCGCTGCGTGACCAGGGGCGCCGCTGCGCCCGCATCGCCCTCGGCCACCGCCTTCCGGACGGGCAGGAGCCGCCTGGCTGGGAAGTCGTCGAGCGCACCAGCACCCGCCGATGACCAGGGGCCCCGCTGGGCCTGCGAGCCGAACTTTTAACTCGTAACGCTGCGTCATCGACGGCCGTGGGAAGTCGCGCACCTAGTTAGATTGTGGTTATGTCCAAGCCGGCTGGCGAGATCGGCCATCTCCGCGACGAGGAACTGCCTGCTGTCCGGGTGATTGTCCCGCCCGACCTTGGTGGCCGCGTGTTCGAGGACGACCTCGATCCGGGCGACGTGGTGTTCGACAGCCACCTGACCGCGATGCTCATCTGGCACGAGCGTTACCCGCTCGGTCGCGGGTGGCGATCCGGCTGGGTGCTGAGCTACGACACCGGCAACGGAAACCTGGACGACTACATCGTCGGCCTCAGCCTGGCCGACGTCGACGCCGCGGTGGCGCAGGCCCGCAACTATTTGCGGTCCGTGGATTAGCGCGCCCCGGCTGGCCGCGGTCATAACCGCCGCCGCCCCGTTCGTACCCGCCGCCAGCCTCCGCGGGCACGCTGCGGTAGCCAGAGCAGGCCGCGGCCCAAGTGCACGCTCAAGCCGACGATCCCGTCCAGCAGGATTTCCTCTAGTCCAGCGGTCGGGAGGGGCCTGAGCGGGATGTCGGCTGGCCGCAGTGCGGTGATGCCGACTTCCCGCACCTGTTTGGCGAGCCCCACCGCGTACCAGCGTGCGCTCGTCTCGATGGCAAACGAGCGGATGGCCTGGGTAGGCCCGGCCGGCAGGCGGCGGATGCAGACGGTGTAGCCGTTCCTGCTGGCCGGCAGTTCCGCTCGCGTCAGCCACGCCTGATCGCCGGGCGTGTCATGGAATGGCAGATCCTGGCCCGCGGACCGGACCCAGACGGTGACCTCGACGCCGTCAGGCCCGCATATCGGCCCCGGCCCCACCCAGGTGAGCCATGCGTTAGCCAGGCGCAGCGAGGCATCGTCCGGCCGGGCATCCAAGGGCCAGTCAGAATTGACGTAGCGCCGTGTCAAGGGTCCCCGGTTAAGCGTGCCCAGGGATTCCATGCGTTCCCGGAAACTGGGCGGTTCCATACCCGCGCGCACGCTTTCCTCGTGCTGCAGGAGCCGTTCCGCCCGCAGGTCGCCCTTGCGCTGCGCTCGCGCGATCCACCACTCGGTCCACTTCACCGGCCCAACCACCAAACTGGCCGCTCCACCTATGCATTGTGCTCTTGCTTGCCGCTGCCGCCCGTAGCCGGGCGGGGGTTAGACGAAGGAGCTCAACCCAGCGAACGGGCCTGAGGAATCCGGTCCTCACGCGTTTACGCGGGCGTGGCCTCCATGATGTGGACGGAGCTTCGCGTGCCGGTGACTCTGACCAGCCTGAAACCGGCAGCGTCGAAAAGGTTGCTTAGCTGACCCACCGTCCGCTCGCGTCCTCCGGTCACGGTCAGCATGATGATGTCGAGCGTGCTAGCACCCGGGTCAGCACGCTCCTCCGGTATCAGATCTTCGACTACGAGCACTGTGGCGCTGGCGGGCGCCGCGCGCCGAATCGCGTTCAGGATCGCGACGCACTGCTCGTCGGCCCAATCGTGCAGCACTTCCATGAGGATGTATGACTCGGCGCTGGGCAGCGCGTCAACGAAGAAGTCGCCCGCTTGCAAAATGAGCCGCGGCTGGTCGCCAGTGCTTAGGGTGTCGATCACCATGGGCAGGTCGAACAAAACGCCTTCGGCGCCAGGCGCCGCTTCGAGGATGGCCCGCAACAGATGACCACGTCCGCCGCCGATGTCGGCGATCCGCCCGAAGCGCGTGAAATCGTACGCGGCGGTTACCGCACCGACGTCGATGCTCGCCTTCGCCGTCATCGCCCGACTGAAAATCTCAGCTTCACCAGGCCGGTCCTGGAGGTAAGCCCAGGCCCCCTTGGGTTCCAGGATTTCGACAGCGGGCCTGCCAGTCTGGACCGAGTGCTTGAATTCGGTCAAGCTGCCCCACAGCAACGGCAAGCCCATCATCTGGGCGAAGGGACGCATCGTCATCGGGTCATCGCTGCGCAGCAGCCGCGACGAGGGCGTATGGCAGTAGCTGCCGTGTTGCTCCTCGAAGATGCCATGCGCCGCGAGCAGGCGCAGGACCCGGTCGAGCGCGTCCGGGTCAGCACCGCAAGACGATGCCAGCTCACTGATCGTCACGGGTTGATCCCCGATGCGGTCGGCAACTCCCAAATCGGATACGACATGAAGACACCGGGCTGCGAAACCAGCGGTGGCGAGCGCCCAGACGGCGTCGGGCGGTGATTGCTGCTGGGACATGAATTCCCCTGGGCCCGGGCCAGCATGACGCCTCTGGACCAGGCCTCCGCTCCGCCGTCCCTGGCGACGTCTGCCGCGAGGGACGATAGTCACTATGACCGGTCCCAGCGCCACCCGCAAGGCGAGTGGCTGAGAGCAAACGGTGGTAGGACGAGATGGCGGCTCCGCTCAGTCGGCTGGGCGGATGCGGGGCCACCACGCCGAAGCGAGCACGGCCAAGACGGCGGCTGTGACCAGGATGCCGTTGCGGGCCAGTTCGAGCCAGATCAGGTGGCTGTGCGGCTGGTAGGCGACCCAGTATGTGTAGTGATGCCGCGCGATCCAGGTATTCACGTTGTTGTTCACCGGCGGCCAGCCACTGACCCGCTGCCCGCCGGGGGTCTGGAACCAGGTCTGGACGGTGTAGGTGGTGGTGCTGGACGGCCAGCCCGCGGATGCGCTCAGGCTCACCTGCTTAGCTGCCGTTCCGATGCCGAACAGCCACGGGCGCAGCCAGGTCTGGGACAGGTAGACACATGCCCCGAGCGTCCCGATGAGCGCGATCATGGCGGGCAGCACCCGCCGGAGGAGCACGCCGCATAGCAGGGCGAGCGCCATTGTCAGCACGGTCCAGCCCGCGATGGACAGCGGGGTCAGCTCGAACGAGCTCCACCGCCACGACCAGATCGACGTGCCGGCCTGCCATTGCGCGATCTGGTACCACCAGTACGCTGCGGCGCCGTAGAGCGCGGCGGTCACCGCGGCCAGCAGGACAAGCGGGCCGAACGTGCCGAGCAGCCAGCGCCGCGGGCTGGTCCCCTGCGTCCAGGTGAACCGGAACGCGCCGCTCTCGAATTCCCGTGCCACCCAGGGCACCCCGGCGAACAGGCCGGCCAGGACGGGCAGGGCCAGAACGGCCACCGCGATGACGTTCGGCCCCGGGCTGGTGCTGCTGAACGAAACCCGTCGGCGAATAGCGCCAGCGCGGCCAGCAGGAATACGGCGGGTATGGCGACCATCGAGAACCGGTGCTTGTACCAGGTGACCCGGGTCATCCGCCGCACGGTCATAGCGGTCATCGGACAATCTCCAGGCCGAGTCCGTCAACGACGCGGGCGGCCGGTTCCCGCAGGTAGCCAAGGACAAGTTCCTCCATGGTGACCGGGCGCCCCGCCCAGCCGGGCGGTACCGCGCCGGTCCGGGCGAGCACCAGGGCCTGCCTCCCGGCCCGTTGCGCCGTGACGATCTCGACCTGGTCGTACAGGTCATCGACCCCGTCGGCCGGGCCGGTCAGCGCCAGGTGCGTATCAAGCAGGCTGTCCACGGTCGCGGCGACCTGTATCCGGCCAGCCGACAGCACGACCAGGTAGGAAGCGACCTGTTCCAGTTCAGCGATGACGTGCGAGGAGAACACGACGGACAGGCCGTCTTCGGCCACGCAGGTCATCAGCCAGCCCAGCACGTCCTGCCGGGCCAGCGGGTCGAGGCTGGCCAGCGGCTCATCCAGCAGCAGTAGCCGGGGACGGCGAGCGAGCGCCATGGTCAGGGCCAGCTGGGCTTGCTGGCCTCCGGACAGCTTGCCAACTCGCGCCGATGCCGCGATGCCCAATGCGGACAGGCGCTGTACGGCTAGATCGGCATCCCACTGATCATTGAGCGCCCGGGCGGCGGCAAGCTGACCGGCGACCCGCAGGTGGCGGTACAGCGGCACCGTCTGGTCCATGGCCGAGACGGCGGCTCGGGCCTGCTGGCTGCCCGGCGCAGCCCCGAGGACAGTCACCGTGCCGGCCGTCGGGGCGGTCAGGCCGGCCAGGATGCGCAGCAGCGTGGTCTTGTCGGCACCGTTGCGCATCCTGTGCCGCCTGACCAGCGGAAACTGGCAATCGTGTCGGCCTGCAGCCGCTGAGCAGACAGTAATGTCGTTCACTTCGATAGTGCTGGTGATAGATGACGCCGGTGACGCTGCTTTCCTGGCGATTCCACTGACTGACTACGAGTAGGTGATGGTTTGGATCGGCGAGGCCGGCCCCTGGCCCGGCTTCGCCGGGATGCGGGAGCGCTCAGGATGGCTCGTTCTGGAGCTGGGCGATGATCTTCGCGAGTGCGGAGCGGAGGTGGGTCCGTTCGGTGGCGGTGAGGGTGGCGGTGGCGTGCTGCTCCAGCGCGGCGCGGGCCTCGCGGACCGGGTCGCGCGCCGACCGTCCGCGGGGGGTGAGATACAGACGGACGAGCCGGGCGTCGGCCGGGTCGGGCCTGCGGGCCACGAGGCCGACTTCCTCCATCCTGGTGGCGGTGTTGACGATGGTCGGGGTGGTGGTGCCGAGGCGGCGGGCGATCTCGCCGGGCGCCAGCCCGTCCTGGTTCCAGAGCGCGCTCAGCACGATGTGCTGGCCGACACGGACCCCGTGGCCGCTCATGGCCTCGTCGGCGGCTTCCCGGAGCAGCTTGGCAGCCTGGGTGAACAGGGCCAGGAGGTCATCCATCCCCTCACTATAGTCGCTAGCACGCTAATGACATGTTACGCTCGCTGATGTCGTTAGCGTGCTAGTGAACTGGAGGTGTCATGATCCTCGTGACCGGCGGGCTGGGATTCATCGGGCTGCACACCACGCGGGCGCTGCTGGAAGCAGGCGAGACGTGCGTGCTGGTGCAGCGCCGGGAGCCCGTGCTGCCCGAAGACCTGGCCGGCGAGGCAGGGCGGCGGGTGTTCTGCGAGCGGGCCGATGTTGATGACCTGGCCGCGCTGCTGGACGTCGGCACCCGCCACAAGATCACCGGCATCGTGCACCTGGCCGGGTCGGTACCCTGGCCGCCTGGCGCAGACGAGCCCGTCGACGGCGCCAGGAAGGCGATCGGCAGCCTGCTCAACGTGGTCCAGGCGGCCGGCGAGTGGCAGGTGGCGCGGGTCGGCATCGCGTCGTCGGTCGGCGTGTACGGCGGCGTCATCGCCGAGCCGCCGTACCGGGAGGACCTGCCGCTGCCGATGACGGCCGGCCACGTGATCCCGGTGTTCAAGAAGGCCGGCGAGCTACTGAGCGAATACCTAGCCGGTGCCGCGGAGATCGAGATCCTCAGCTACCGCATATCCCCCTGGGGACCCGGCGGCAACCCGTCCTCCCCGTTCATGGCGCTGCCGCAACTCGTGCACGCCGCCGCCCGCGGCACCGCCCCGGACTTCTCCGCGCTGCACTCGCCTGTGTACGCCGACGGCGGGCTGGACGTGTGCTACGTCAAGGACTGCGCCACGGCCATCGCTTTGCTGCAGCTCGCGCCGCGGCTGAACCACCGCACCTATAACATCGCCTCGGGGAAGGCGGTGACCAACGGGGAGGTCGCCGCCGCGGTCAGAGAACTCGTCCCCGACGCGCTCATCGAGTTGCCCGAGGGCCGCCGCCCGGCCGGATCAGGCCAGCCAGCCTGGCTCGACATCAGCAGGCTCCGCGAGGACACCGGCTACCAGCCCGCCTACGACACCGGGCGCGCAGTCGCGGACTACCTCGCCTGGCTGCGCGAAGGCCACGACCGCTAGCGCTAGCCCTGGCTGCATCCCGGCACGGGAGGTCAGGACAGGCGCCCCAGGGGCTCACTTGCGCCAGGACTATTCGGTGTGCCTCGCGTTCGGCGCGTCACGGACGCCTGGCAGACGCAGTATGTCCAGGACGGCGGGCGCGTCCGAGAAGATGGCCTCTAACCAGGTGAGCGACAGTCCGCTCGGTGCGCTAGCAATGAATGTCACAATCCCGTTACGGGCTTGCCCGCGCCGTTCGGTCCGGCCAGGGCGGTCACCTGGCCGGCCGGGACGGTCAGGTCGCAGTCGCGAACCGCCCAGGTCCGCCGGTAGCGCTTGCCGAGGCCGCGGGTCTCGATGACGGTCATGCCGCCCCGCCGGCCCGGCGAGCGTCGCGGGCCTCGCCGCCCCCGGG
>JALYVS010000342.1 GCA_030853115.1 Actinomycetota bacterium | reverse complement strand
CCGGTACCCCGTTATCACGGGGGTACCGGCCCGCGATGCTGAGAAAGGGCGGTCACCGCGCCGGGGTCCCGCTGGCGGCGCCCGCCGGCGAAGCCCTCGACGCTGGCATGGTCGGCTAAGCTCTCGTTTTCATGAGCGGACTGCGGGCCGGCGCTGAGCTCCACTCGGCCGGGATGCGCGGAACCGGGCATGCGACGGCGGGCGCGGACCGGCGAGGTTCGTGGCGGGTGGCGGGGGCAGCGACGGCGGTGCTGCTCGTGCTGCTGTGCGCCCGCAACCGGTTCCTGTTCAGCACCCGCTTGTATGAGGACGCGGACATGGGCGCGAACTCGATCTTGATCGAGCAGGCCCGGCACTTCACGTTAATGGTCGGAAATTACTCCCGCGACCACTTCCACCATCCCGGCCCCGCCTATATGTACATCCAGGCGGCCGGTGAATCCCTGTTCTGGGCGGGCCTGCACGTCGTTCCGACCGCGTGGAACGGCCAGCTGCTCGCGGTATACGCGCTGAACGCCATGTTGACGGCGCTCGTCGCCGCCATGGGCTACAGCTGGACCGGGTCGTTGCGGGGCGCGGCGGCCTGCTTCGCGGCCGTGGTCGCCTTCGCGTCCGTGCACCCGGCCGTGCTCAGCTCGGACTGGATGCCGTACCTGTACGTACCGGCGTACCTTACCTTCCTCGTCGCGGCCGCGTCGGTGGCGGCGGGACGGACGCGGGACGCGTGGATACTGGCCCTGACGGGATGGCTGCTGATCCACGGGCACGCATGCTTCCTGTTCTTCGTGCCGGTGATCACGTGCGTCGTCGTGGCGGCGGTGCTGTGGCCACGGCGCCACGTCCTCGGCACCTCGATACGGTCTTTCTTCGCCACGCAGCGGCGAGTGTGGGTGCCCGTGGCCGTCATCAGCGCCGTCTTCGCCTTCCCGATCGCCCTCAACCTGGTCCTGCACTGGCCGGGGCAATTCGGCGATTACCTGACCTACACGTCTTCTCAGAAGGCGGGCGGGCATACCGCGGCGCAAGTGCTGCAGGATGCGCTGTGGTACTGGGGGCCGTACCGGGATGCCTGGGTAGTCCCGGTAACGGGATACGCCGTCGCCGTCGCGGTCACCAGGTGGCTTGCCCCCGTCCGGCTGCGCCGGTTCCTGGTCGCGCTGCTAGCCGTCAACGCGGTGTCGTCGCTAGCGTTCCTGTGCTACGCCAAGTCCGGGATTGATGTCCTATCCTCGCACTACATCGGCTATTTCTACTGGTCGGCGCCGGTCATCACGCTGCTGGTCATCGCGGTGGGCGTCACCGAGGCGATGCCGCCACGGCTAGGTGCCATCGCGGTCACCGGCGCGGTGGTGTCCGCGCTGGCTGTCCTGGCGATCGCGCCGAACACGCAGACCAGCACGAACAGCAGCGATCCGACCAGGCTCGGCAGCGGTCCCGACACCGATCCCGCGCTGCCCGGCGTGGTGTCCGCTCTCGCCGCTCGCTCGGGCGGCCAGATGATCGTACTGCGGCTCGACCACGATTCCTGGCCTGACGTCACCGGCTTCCTGATGCAGGCGGAGCGGACCGGGGTACGGGCCTGTGTGGCCAGCCCCATCTGGACGTTCATCGTGACCACCCAGTTCATCTGCACCAGCCAGGAGATCGCCGACGGCCGGGCCTTCTGGTTCCGCCCCACCGCCCCGCGCGGTAGCGCCGTCCTGGGCCGGCTCCGGCAGGCCGTGGTCACCGCCAGATGAGCGCCAGCCAAGCGCGGCTCTCCGCAGGCGATGACGAGGCACCGGGCCCGCCAGCTCCTACCCGGCTCGGTGCACCGCGATCGCGCCGGTGGCTGGTAACGGCCGTATGGGTGCTCGGCGGGCTGGCCGCTTTCGGGTGCTATCTGCGACTGGCCCGGACGCGGGCGGTCAATTCCGACGGCGCGTCCCAGGCCCTGCAGGCCTGGGACATGCTGCACGGCAACCTTGCGCTGCATGGCTGGGTGCTGGGGGATGTTTCGTACTACACCACAGAACTACCGCAGTACATGGTGGTGGAGTTCGCGCGCGGGCTGAACCAGGACGTCGTGCACGTGGCCGCGGCCATGACGTACACGCTCGCGACCTTGCTGGCTGCGTTGCTGGCCAAGGGCCATGCCACCGGGCGTCAGGCGCTGGCGCGAGTGCTCATCGCTGCCGGAATTATGCTCGCGCCCCAGCTGGCGTCGGGGGTGAACATCCTCATCTCCTCACCGGACCACATCGGCACGTCCATGACGGTCTTGGTGGTCTGGCTGATCCTGGACCGTGGCCGCCCCCGCTGGTATGTCCCGGTCATCGCCGGGACGCTCCTGGGCTGGGTGGAGGTGGCGGACAGGCTGGTGCTTTACATCGCGTTGCTGCCGCTCGCGATCGTGGGCGCGATCCGCGTCGGGCAGGCCGTGCTCATCGAGCGCAAGCCACTCGCGGCGCAGTGGTACGACGCGGCTCTCGTAGCCGCGGCCCTGGTCGCGGCGGTCGCGGGGATACTGGCGGTGCACGTCATCCACGCCCGTGGCGGGTTTTACATGCCGGCGCCCTCCGCGCAGTTCGCCCGGAGCGGCACGACCATAGCCCGCAACCTGAGCGTCACCGGCCAGGGATTGCTGCTCCTGGGCGGCGCCGACTTCCTCGGGCTCCGCCTGACGGCTAGTACGGTCTTCATCGTGCTGCACGTGGTGGGCGTATTCCTGGCGGCATGGGGGACCTGGCTGGCGGCGCGGCGCTTCCTGCGGGATCGCGATCTGATCACTCAGCTGCTGGTTACCGGGGTGGCCATCAACCTGGCCGCGTATGTGCTCAGCACTAAGGCCAATGTCATCTCGCAGACCCGCGAGATCGTCGCCCTGCTGCCGTTCTGCGCTGTCCTGGCCGGCCGCCTGCTGGCGGGACGGCTGCTGGCCGCCAAGCTGGGACCGCTCCTGCTGGTCGTGCTGCTGGGCTATGTGGCCGGCCTGGGCTACGAGCTCAGCCAGCCGGCGGTGCCCGCGCAGAACCAGCAGCTCACCTCCTGGCTGCTGGCCCGGCATCTGCATACTGGCCTGTCCGGTTACTGGGAGTCCAACGTCGTCACTTTGACCAGCGGCAACCGGGTCCAGATCCGGCTCGTGACCCAGGCCGGCGGACGGCTGGTCCCGGCCGCCTTTGAGTCCAGGACCGACTGGTACGACCCGAAGCGGAACATCGCGAACTTCGTCGTGCTCTCCCCGGGCGGGGGAGGGTATCCCGGCTTTACCGACAAACTGGCCGTGCTGGCGACGTTCGGCCAGCCGGCGCGAAGCTACCACGTCGGTTCGTACACCATCTGGGTCTGGAACCGTAACCTGCTGCTGGCACTGGGCTGATCGCACTGGGCTGAGGGGGCATGGTGCATCTTCGGGAAATGCGGGCCGGGCCAGCCGCGATGTGAGAACTTACCCTCAGTTGCATGTGGCGACAGCGGTATAACAAGCCCCTGCGCGGCACGGGCATAGCGGTAAGGTGAAGCGCCAGAGATCTGACGCAGGCGCGCACATAAGGTGCTCCCGAGGCCCCCGGAGGCCTGATCTTCAGCCGGAGGTATGAACGGTGACAAATCTGCCTGACGGGGTCGACCACGATGTGGTCGTTATCGGGGGATGCGGGCACGTGGGGCTGCCGCTCGCGCTCGCCTTCGCCGACCGCGGCGCCCGGGTGGCTATCTACGACCTGAGTGAGACCGCGGTCGCCACGGTGAACTCGGGCCGGATGCCGTTTGCCGAGTCCGGCGCGGATGACGTTCTGGACCGGGTGCTCAAGGCCGGCCGCCTCGAGGTGTCCGCTGATCCCGCGATCGTCGGCACGGCGGAGCACGTGGTAGTGGTCATCGGCACGCCGGTGGACGAGCATCTGAACCCCGACCAGGGCGCGATCCCCCGAGCGCTCGAAGGCTGCGCTGGCTACCTGCGCGACGGCCAGCTGCTCGTCCTGCGCAGCACGGTATTTCCCGGCGTGACGGCCCTGGTGGAAAAAATGGTGGCCGGACTGGGCCTGGAGATCGAGGTCGCGTTCTGCCCCGAGCGGATCGCCGAGGGCAAGGCGATGACCGAGCTCTTCGAGCTGCCGCAGATCGTCTCGGCCCGCACCGCATCCGGGACGCAGCGAGCGTCTTTGCTGTTCGGCAGGCTGACGAGCAAGCTCGTGGTGATGTCGCCTGAGGAGGCGGAGCTCGCGAAGCTGTTCACCAACGTCTGGCGGTACATCAAGTTCGCCACCGCTAACCAGCTCTACATGATGGCCAACGAGCGGGGACTGGATTTCGAACGGATCCGGCGGGGGCTGACCGAGGACTACCCACGGGCGGCCGACATGCCCGCCGCGGGCTTCGCCGCGGGACCGTGCCTGTTCAAGGACACCATGCAGCTCGCGGCCTATAACGACAACAACTTCCCGCTCGGCCACTCGGCGATGGCGGTCAACGAGGGCCTGCCGCTGTACGTGGTGCACCGGCTGGAGCAGCAATTCGACCTGGGATCGATGACCGTCGGGATCCTCGGCATGGCGTTCAAGGCTGGTTCTGACGACATCAGGTCAAGCCTGTCGTACAAGCTCAAGCGGATTCTGGAGTTCAAGGCGGGAGCGGTCCTCTGCACCGACCCGTACGTGACCGTGGATCCGCACCTGCTGCCGCTCGAGGAGGTGATTGCCCGGTCGGACCTGCTCGTGATCGGGGCGCCGCACCCGGACTACCGGGGCCTGGTGACCGGTAAGCCTTCCGCCGACATCTGGGACGTGCTCGGCGCCGGTGTCCGGATATGACCGAGCGTCCCCGGGTCTCGGTGGTGGTACCCGCGTATAACGAGGGTGAACAGGTGCTCAGCGTGCTGGACCGGCTGTTCGAGTCGGTGCGGCTGCCGTGTGAGGTGCTGGTGGTGGTCGATTCGGCCGACGACACCACCGTTCCGGTGACCCAGGAGTACGCCCAGAAGGAACCGCGGCTCAGGTGCCTGGTCAACACCTATGGCCCCGGACCCGCCAACGCGATCAGGTACGGTATCGACGCCGCGAACGCGCCGGTGGCGGTGGTGACCATGGCGGACGGATGCGACGACGCCAGGCAGATCGACGACCTCGTGCGGCTGGTTGAGCGCGGGGTGGCCGTGGCCGCCGCGTCCCGCTACATGCCCGGCGGCCAGCAGGTCGGCGGCCCGGTCATCAAGGGCACCCTGTCCCGGCTGGCCGGCCGGTCGCTGCGGACCTTCGCTCACGTCGGTACCAGGGACGCGACCAACTCGTTCAAGGCCTACTCGACGGAATTCGTCCGGGAAGTCGGCATCGACTCACGAGGCGGGTTCGAGATCGGCATCGAGCTGACCGCCAAAGCCAAGCGGCTGCGCAGGCCGGTGGCGGAGATCCCGACCATATGGCTGGACCGCCAGGCCGGGGTGTCGAACTTCAAGGTCGCGAAATGGATGCCGAGTTACGTGCGCTGGTATCGTTTCGCGTTCGGCCCGCAGCTGACCGCCAGGCAAGTTCGTGAGCGCGGACCGGATCGTAAGGTCCATCATCAGCTGGATCAGCAGAAACGGCAGGAGACCTAATGGAGCAGGTTCTGGTCAGCGGGTCCGCGGGTTTCATCGGCGGATACCTCGTCGAGGAACTGCTGGGACGCGGTTACGCGGTGATAGGCCTGGACAATTTTTCCAAATACGGCAAGGTGAAGAAGTCTTACGACGATCACCCGCATTACCGGCTCGTCGAAGGTGACGCCAGGGACGTCGGCCTGATGACGGAGCTACTCTCCGGTTGCGATCATTTCATCGCGGGAGCCGCGATGATCGGCGGTATCTCCTACTTCCATACCTATGCCTATGACCTGCTCGCCACCAACGAGCGCATCATCGCGGCGTCGTGCGACGCGGCCATCGCGGCGCACCGCGAGGGCCGGCTGCGCAAGGTCACCTACCTGTCTTCGTCCATGGTCTTCGAGAGCGCAGCCGAATGGCCCTCTTACGAAGGCCAGCAGAAGGAGATCCCGCCGCCGCTGTCGTCCTACGGGTTCCAGAAGCTGGCGGTGGAGTACTTTGCGCGGGCCGCCTGGGATCAGTACCAGCTTCCCTACACGCTGGTGCGGCCGTTCAACTGCGTCGGCATCGGCGAGAGCCGGGCCCTGGGCGACGAGGAGATCCTGTCGGGGAACGTCCAGCTGGCCATGAGCCACGTCGTGCCCGACCTGGTGCAGAAGGTGCTCAAGGGTCAGGACCCGCTGCACATCCTGGGTTCGGGTGACCAGGTCAGGCACTATACCTACGGCGGTGACCTGGCCGTCGGCGTGGTGACCGCGATGGAGCACCCAGAGGCCCGCAACGAGGACTTCAACCTCTCGACCGCGGAGGGCACCACCGTGCGTGAGCTGGCCGAAGTTATCTGGCGCAAGGTGCACGGAGCCGGCGTCCCGCTGCGGCTCGTCCACGACGATCCGTTCGAGTACGACGTTCAGCGGCGCGTCCCGGCCACCGGCAAGGCCAAGCGGATGCTCGGCTTCGAGGCGGCCACCACGCTGGAGACCATGCTGGACGAGGTCATTCCCTGGATCGACGCGGCCGTCAAGGCCGGAACCATCTGAAGATGGCGGCCGGCGGTGAGCGGATGACTAGGTCCGGGCCCGTGAACGCGCAGGCCCCGGAG
>JALYVS010000341.1 GCA_030853115.1 Actinomycetota bacterium | reverse complement strand
GAGCCTGCTGCTATGACCAGTGTCGAGCGACCGCGTCTCATGAACCTGACACGTCAGCGGTATTGAGTCCGAGAGACCGAAACCTCCAAGGCAGAGGTGACAGCACCATGAACCTGCCTTACCCGCTTACCGCCCGTTGCCCGGCCCGGTTGTTGCAAGGTTCGGGAGCGGCCGGGAAGAGGCCTGCCGAACAACGCGCACGTGCTGGCGGCCACTCGACCTGCTTGAGATGGTCAGCCAGCAGTTCCGCAGACCTGATGGGCCATGCACAGTGACGCGAGGGCAGGCAGTCGGGACATGCGCGACCTCACCTGCCGGATACTTGCAAGGCCGGATGGGCGATGCAGCGGGTGACATGCAGCGGAGTCCGGCAGCCACCGAGCCGCGTTGGTGTAGTACCAGCCGTTGCCGGCACGTACTGCGGCATCCGGGCAGCCGTCGGGCGTAAAGGGCGGCTACCCGCCCGCGGCTTGTCCCGGAGGATCGGGTCACGGTGGCGATCCGGGTCCGGGTCGTGACATCCCTCAGGGAGCTGTCATGATCCAGTCGCAGGTAGGTGCCCTGGACCCAGGGACACGGCAAAGTCTTGATGTAAGGCTTTGACCTGCGATGTCGTAGTAACGGGTGAGGCGTCCGGCGTGTCCGGGGGCGGCGGCCCGCGGCCCGGCGGAGGAGTCCACGTTCCGGCGTGCGTTCGCCCTGGTCAGCGCCGACGTGCTCGACCGGGTTCTCGGTGCCTGGCTGCACACCAGGGCGGTGCAGGCCGGCGGCCGGCTGGTGATCGCGATCGACGGCAAGACGGTCCGCGGCGCGAAGGACAAGGACGGGAAGGCCCCGCACCTGGTCGCGGCGCTGGCGCACGGCATCGGCGCGGTCCTCGGCCAGGTCGCCGTGGACGCGAAATCGAACGAGATCCCCGCGGTGCGGGACCTGCTGAAAGCGTTCGCCAGCCTCGCCTCCGCGGTCGTCACGATCGATGCCATGCACACGCAGACTGATACCGCGCAGGTCATCATCGGCCGGGGTGCCGATTACGTGATGACCGTCAAGGGCAACATGCCGACTTTGTGCCGGCAGCTGAAGAAGCTGCCCTGGGCCGCGGTCCCTGCTGTCTCGGCCGTCAGCACGGACCACGGCCGCCGGGCCCGCCGCACGATCAAGGTCGCGCTGGCGCCGGCCTGGATCGGGTTCGACGGCGCCGCCCAGGTCGCGCAGGTCCGCCGCACGGTCACCAAGAAGGGCAAGAAGACCGTGGAGGTCGTGTACCTCATCACCAGCGACCGCGACGCCGATCCGGCCACCCTGGCCGCCTGGGTCCGCAGCCACTGGGAGATAGAAAACCGTCTTCACTGGGTCAGGGACGTGACCTACCAGGAGGACAAATCGCTGGTCAGGACGGGAAACGCGCCCCGCGTGATGGCATCGCTGCGCAGCCTGGCCATCAGTCTGCTGCGCCTGGACGGCCAGACTAATATTGCCGCTGCCAACCGCCACCACGCCCGCGACCCGCAGCGGACGCTACAGCTGCTTCAGACCGCATGAACGACTTTGCCGTGTCCCTGGCCCTGGACCAGGAGCACTGAGATCACTCGGCCGTAATCGTGACGCTGGAAGCTCGGCCTGTTCTACCTCAAAGAGGCCGCACGCTGATCGGCGTCGATATCGTCGACGCCAGGCGTCTTCGCCATCTGCCGTAGCAGATCAGGCTGTACCGATCATCTGGCAGGCACCGGTCGCGGGCCCCGCATTTCGCCGGAATAGACAGTCACGATCCGCCATGATCGCACGCGCTGCGAGGGGTGCTGCCGTCTCCGCGCTCTTCAATGCACTCAGCCTGTCCTGTGTGCAAGTGTCCGGCAACGGAGACACGCGGGCCGGTGTTCATGGCGTGTTCCCTATCTAGGTGATCATCTGAGGGTACCGAGAGGATAGCTTTTTGTTACCGGATGGACAGCTGTAGTTACTTCCGGAATCGGTTATGGTGCGATCTGTCCGGGCATAACGGGTGCCGGACTTGAGGCGGAGGCGGTTCCTCCATGGCCGTGCTCATCGCAAGTGTCGTGCTGCTGCATGTGCTGTTCTGCGCGCTGGCCATCTTGGTGATCATCTTGTACCGCCAGTTCGGCTTGGTATACATGGGTTCTCGCCGCTCGAATGAGCTGACCGGCCCGGCAGCGGGAGAGCAGGCTCCGGCCGGGCTGCGGGTAGCCAATCCGGAATCGGGCGCCCAGCATGGACCTCGACTGGGGGGCACTCCAGCCGGACGCAAGGGGTACGCTGCTGCTTCTCGGAGGCGAGTCCTGCCCTGTGTGTGAGCATCTGCTCCATCACCTGAACGACGATCTCGTGCTTGACCCGCAGATGGTGCGGGTCTTGTTCGTCGACAGGAATCCCCGTGGCCTGCCGGGCGCCATTCCCGCGCCGCAGGCCGGCCGGTGGCAGCACTGGCGCAGCGCCGATGGCGCGGTGCACGATGCTTTCGACGTCGAGGTGAGCCCGTTCGCCTACGTCATCGGCCGTGACGGGATCGTCCGGGCTAAGGGGATCGTGTCCGAACCCCAGGACATCACCGGCCTGCTTGCCCGCGCCGGGATGCAGGCCCCTGCAGGCGCGCCGGGCACACCGCAGCCGGTCGCCTTGACAACGCGAAACGGAATCTCATAGGGCAGGTGATGTCGATGTCCGCCAGTGGCGGCAACGTCCCCGGGCAGGATTCCGGTAAGGCCCTGCCATGGTCGGTGAGCCTCAGCGAGAAGATCAACCGGCGCCGTTTCATGCGCCGCTCCGCAGACGGCATGTTCCTCGGGGTCATGGGCGTCGCGCTGGGCCAGATGAAGGTCGGGAAGTTCCTCAAGTCCATCCCGTCGATGCCCAACGTCCCGTCAGACTGCGAATCGCCGACCGGGTGCGGCTGCCCGACGTGCTGCGGGCCGGACCGCTGCTGCGCGTCATCGTGCTGCAGCCAGGACTGCTGCAGCGGCGGCCAGGGACACAGCCAGTGCAACTCGAGCTGCGGATACTACGGCGACTGGGGCGGCGGCAGCTGCTGGTCACATGAGACGAGTGTCGGCAACTGCACGCTGCTGACCGTCTGCTGCGACTGCCATTCCTCGTGCGGGTCCAACCGGCTGTGCATCTGCTGGTCGAATGCGAAATTCTGCCCGGACCATCCCGGCTGGTCGCTGTGGGACCCGGCTACCGGGCGCTGGATGCCGCCAGTGGAGAATCCCTTCGCCGGGATCCGCTGACCGCCGTCCGGGGGATACTCACGGCTGAATCCGACAGGAGGGGATCGGCATGAACCAGCTCGGCGCCGCATTGTGGGCCGTCCCGGCGCTATTCGGGGTGCTCGGCGGCCCTGCTGGACTCGACCTCGACTTGAGCGGCCAATGCCGTTATCACGGTTGCGGGTGGTCACCCGCGCGGGCACCGGCTGGCGACGTTCGCGCTCGGCGCCGCCATCGGCGGTTTCGTGACATACGGTGCCGTCGCGGCGGCAGGGCAGGCGATCGGGGCCGGGAGCATGCCGGCAGGCGAGGTGATCGTGGCCGCATCTGGCGCGTTCCTGGCAGCATGGTACGGCTGGCGGCGGACCCGCTCTGTTGCATTCCGCGGGCGGCAGATCAGCAAGCCCCTGGCCCGGGCCAGGCGAACCGGGTCCTTCGCCTACGGCACCGTCCTGGGCACGGGAATCTTCACGATCGTGTCCACCCCGGCGGTCTGGCTCGGTCTGGTCTGCTGCCTGGCCATCGGCAACGCCGCGTGGGGCGCGGTCTATGGCGTATCGTTCGGCACGGGCCGGGCACTGGTCCTCCTGCACGACGCTCGCCGGGCCCGCACGGCGCCGCCGGGAGCGGTGCCCATGCTCGTCCTCGGACGCCGGCTCAACCCGAGCAGCCGGTTCTGGCTATGCGGGGTCGCCGGCGGCCTCGCGTTGACCGGCCTGGCGCTCGCGGTGTACGCCTGACCTCATGAGAATGACGAGCATGCGCGCACCAGACAGCCGCGGACTGCGCCGCCTGCTGCGGCTGTCCCTGACCGGGATCGTGTTCATGACAGCGGTTTCGTGCACGGCTACGCACACCGCCGCGCACGTAGTCCGGTCGCTCCAGCCGGTGGTCAGGGCCGGACCGTACTCCCTGGCCCTGGCGCACTCCACGCCGGCGCAACTGGGGTGCGCCAAGGCCGCCCAGGTGCTCGGCTACGCCATACCGTGCCCGGTCTGGCTGCCGGAGGTGGCCCTGCAGGCAGGCGCGTCGTGCCTGGGGACCCTGGTGTCGCCTGCCTGGATGCCGGGCTGCAGCGGCCAGCGGGAATGGAGCGGCTGGATGATCGCCAGCGGCGGAGGAGCCATATCGGGAAACGGGGTCACCGTGGCCGGTAATCAACATTTCGTCATGGAGGCAGCACCATTCGCCACGACCAACTATGACCTGCTGGCCAACGGCCCGGTCTGGTATGCGCTGGGCCGGCCGCATACCGTTCAGGCGCTGGGCTGGGTGACGGCCGGCGGCCGGCGGATGCGGTTCGTCATGGTTCCGCAGAATACCCAGGGCAGTGCCATGGCCGGGCACCTGGCGCTGGCATGGACAGCCGGATCCCGCACTTACGCGATCACCTTCCACGTGCTCGCGCCAGGCGGCGAGCCGATGGCACGGGCACTGGACCTGGCGGTCGCCCAGCGGCTGGTCATGATCTGGCCGCCATCCCCGGCCACCCATGCGAGCGTAAAGGCGGGCGGATGATGGCGTTCGTGACCGCTGCGGCGGCGTGCCTGGTCGCCGATGTGCTGCTGTTGTCCGCCGTGTACAAGCTGACCCGCTGGCAGGACTACCTGGCGGCGGTGCAGTCCTACCGGCTTACCCGGCGCCTGAACACGAAGGTCCGCTCCGTGCTTGCCTGGACGGTGCCGCTGGCCGAGGTGACCGGCGCGGCCATGACCTTCGTGCCGGCCACGCGCCTGGCGGGCCTGGCGCTGGCAATCGCGGTCCTGGCGGTGTTCTACACCGTCGTCGGCAAGGATGACAGACCGGTGATCGCGAACTGCGGCTGCTGGGGCCGCTCCGAATTCGGGGTATCGCACCGGGTGCTCCTGGCACGCAATGCCGGACTGCTGGTCATCAGCATCGCGGCGCTGGCCGGAACGGCGGCCCTCAGCCCGGCCGGCCGTGGCAGCCTGGTCGAAACGCTCGCCGCGATCGGCCTGGCCATACCGTTTGGCTTCCTGGCCCTCGAACTGCCCGAGCTCCTCATGCTCGCCTCCCTCAGGCCGGGATCAGCGCAGTTGAGGCGGTGACAGCACAACCGCGGGAAGCGCGGAACGGGGGTGATACTGGCCTGGTGTCAGGTGAGGAAGACCCAAGGCTGCCGGCGGTGCCGGGGCCGGTCTCCAATGGAGAATTCCTCCCCGCCGCCGCGACGGCGGCCGATATCCGGCTGGCTCGCGCCGTGCTGGAGCGGCCGGCCCCGCGCCGCTGGCGCGCTGGCGATGGACCGGCGGATGTTCCTGCAGACCGCGGGGGGACGACCGCCTTCCTGACTACGGTCAAACCTGGCCGCGTGCACCGCGCAGGCCCGCTCGAAAGCCTAGCGGCAGGCCCGGCGGAAGCTACCGCGGGTCCAGCCAAGATGAGGTCAAAAGCCGCAACGGGGTGATCTCGGGGCAAGGATCCGGTAGTCCCGGGGGAAATTTGGCCGGACATCCCCTGGCCCTGCCGTCTCATAAGCATGGATGTGACACCCGCCAGCCGCCGCCCGGCCGCGATCACGTTAGCCCAGGCCCGTCTGTGTCAAAAACTGGTGTCACAACGACGTGTCAGAATCCTCGCCACAGCGTCAGATTCCGGGACAGTAGCCGTATGGATCTCTCCTATTGCAGGGTCAGCACCACCGCCCAGGACCTCACGCGGCAGATCGACGCGATGCGGGCCGCCGGAGTCGCCGAGGAGCACATCTACGTCGACAAGCGCACCGGCGCGACCATGGACCGCGACGGCCTGACCGCCCTGCTCGGCTTCGCCCGGCCCGGCGACCGGATCAACTTGCTCACGCTGGACCGGCTTGGCCGCAATATGCGGGAGACCCTGAACCTGGTCCATGACCTCACCGAGCGCGGCATCTTCCTGCGCACCCTCGGCGACAAGCTCGCCGTGGACACCAGCGACCCGGGGCCCGGCACCGACATGGCCATCGCGCTGCTGGCGATGTTCGCCCAGATGGAACGGATCTACATGCTGGAGCGCGCCGCCGGCGCCCGCGCGGCCAAACAGGCCCGCGGGCTGCCCGCCGGACGCCCCGCGAAGCTTAACGCGACCACCCGCGCCGGAGCCGCCCAGCGGATCGGAGACGGGGCGATCCCCGAACAGGTCGCCGCCGACCTCGGCATCAGCCGCTCCACGCTGTACCGGGAGCTGCGCAAGCATCGCGAGGGCACCGTTGCAGAACGGGTAGTGCGGCAAGGCTGATCAGCGGATCAGGCCGCATCCCCGAAGGTCAGAGATATTTGTTGTTTTTTCGGCGAGTACTACGGGAACCCCTAGCCCGGAGTTGCTGTAACTCTCCGTAAGCTTTGTGTTCTGAGCTGCGGTTTCGGCGCGATCGACATGTAGAGCGTAGTCAGAATAATTGACGTGTCGCCGACTCGTTTCCGGCAGGAATGCCTGTACGG
>JALYVS010000340.1 GCA_030853115.1 Actinomycetota bacterium | reverse complement strand
CCACGGGCCAGGCCCAAGGGGCCTGCCCCCGGCCAGCGCACGGCACCCGGCGGCACCTGGCCACCAGATACCGTGACCACGGAAGGGTCATCTACCAGTCGTGTTGCGACGACCCACTGAACCCGAGCCCCCGAAAATGGGGTAAAAGTCTTCGCGATCATGGGAAATATGAGTGGGCAGGGGTTCGAGGCGGCGCGGGCTGGTCAGGGAAGTCGCGGCGGGCGCGGTGGGTCAGCGGAAGTCGCGGCTGGGGACGATGGCGTTAGTGAAAGACGACAGGACGCGGAGCGGGTGGAGAGCGGCGGCGACCAGGTTGACGGCGCCTCGGGTGCGCTCGATCCGGCCCTGGATGACCAGCGCGGGCGCCACCGTGGCGATCCGGCGGTAACGGTCCCAGATCTGGGGCGGGCAGATGACGTTGAGCATGCCGGTCTCGTCTTCCAGGCTGATGAACACCACACCCCGCGCGGTCGGTGGCCGCTGCCGGTGGGTGACCAGGCCGCCCACGGCCACGTCCGGCTCGCCGGGCACCGACTTGGCCGCCGCCACGGTGAGCACCTGCCGGGCCTGCAGCGACGCCCGGATATGAACCAGTGGATGAGTGCCGTAGGTGCTGGTCGCCCACAGATCGGCCAGGGTTTCCTCGGACGGCGTCATGGCTGGCAGCGGCGGCGCGTCCAGCCCGGTGGTGGTGCCGGGAAGCTGCCCCTCGCGCAGTGAGGCAGCGGCTCCGGCGGCCCACAGCGCGGCCCGCCTGCTCAGGCCGAAGCAGCCGAACGCGCCCGCGGTGGCCAGCGCCTCTAGCGCGGCGGCCGGCAGCTGCGCCCGGGCCGCGAAATCCTCCAGGTCACGGTAGGGCTGCCCGGCCGCCACCCGGTCGGCGGCGGCACCGCCCAGGTTCCGCACGCTGGACAGGCCGAGGCGGATAACCAGTCCGGCATCAGGGCCCCCGGCATCAGGGCCCCCGGCATCAGGGCCCCCGGCATCAGGGCCCCCGGCATCAGGGCCCCCGGCATCAGGGCCCCCGGCATCAGGGCCGCCGGCGCCTGGCCCCCCGGCATCAGGGCCGGGCGTATCGGCGGGGCGTTCTAGCGTGGCCAGCGCCTCGCTGGCGTTCACGTCCACGCCAAGCACCGTGACCCCGTGCCGACGCGCGTCGTTGATCAGGCTGTGCGGGGCGTAGAACCCCATCGGCTGGTTGCGCAGCAGCGCGGTGCTGAACGCGGCCGGGAAGTACCGCTTCAGCCAGGCGCTCGCGTAGACCAGGTACGCGAAGCTGATCGCGTGCGACTCGGGGAACCCGAAGCTGGAGAAGGCGAGGATCTTGGCGTAGATGTCCTGCGCCACCGCCGCGTCGATGCCGCGTTCGGCCATCCCGTCCAGCAGCCGCTGGCGGAGCTCTTCGATGCGTTCCGGGGCCCGCTTGGCGCTCATGGCCTGGCGCAGCCGGTCGGCCTCGTTCGGAGAAAATCCGGCGCAGTCGATGGCCAGCTGCATCATCTGCTCCTGGAACAGCGGTACGCCCAGGGTCTTCTCCAGCGCTGGCCGCATCAGCTCGTGCGGCATCGCCGGCTCTTCCAGGCCGTCGTGGCGGCGCAGGTAGGGGTGCACCGAGCCGCCCTGGATCGGGCCCGGCCTGATCAGTGCCACCTCGACGACCAGATCGTAGAACTTGCCCGGCCGCAGCCGCGGCAAGGTGGCCATCTGGGCCCGGGATTCCACTTGGAACACGCCCACGGTGTCCGCCTCGGACAGCATCTGGTAGACGGCCGGGTCCTCCTGCGGGATCGTGGCCATCGTCCAGTGCTCGCCGTGGTACTTGGTCACCAGGTCGAAGCAGTCGTGCAGCGCGGCCAGCATGCCCAGCCCGAGCAGGTCGAACTTGACCAGGCCGGCGTAGGCGCAGTCGTCCTTGTCCCACTGCAGCACGGTGCGGCCGGGCATCCGGGCCCACTCCACTGGGCACACCTCCCCCACCGGCCGGTCGCAGATCACCATGCCGCCGGAATGGATGCCGAGGTGCCGCGGCAGCCGCTGCAGCTGCGTCGCCAGCTCGATCACCGCTTCCGGAGCGCCGTCCGGATCGCCGGGCTCCAGTGCCTCTCCGGCCGCGGCCGGGCCGGGCCCGATCAGGCGGACCCAGGCGTCTGACTGCGCCGGGGTGAAACCGAGCGCGCGGCCGGCGTCCCGCAGCGCCATCCGCGGCCGGTACGTGATGACGTTGGCGACCTGGGCGGCCCGGTCCCGGCCGTATCTGTCGTAGACGTACTGGATGACCTCTTCACGGCGGCGGTGCTCGATGTCCAGGTCGATGTCCGGCGGCCCGTCCCGGCCCTCGGACAGGAACCGCTCGAACAGCAGGTGATGCGAGACCGGGTCGACGCTGGTGATGCCGATCGCGAAGCACACCGCCGAGTTAGCCGCCGAACCCCGGCCCTGGCACAGGATGTTCTTGTCCTCGCAGAACCCGACGATGTCGTGCACGATCAGGAAGTAGCCGGGAAACCCCAGCCGCTCGATCACGTCGAGTTCCCGGGCGATCTGCGCGTGCGCGCCGGGCACCCGTTCGGCGTCCGGCGGCCCGTACCTGGCCGGCGCCTTCCTGGCCACTAGCTCGCGCAGCCAGCTCGCCTCGGTATACCCGGCCGGGACACCGAAGTCGGGCAGCTTCGGCGCGATCACGCTGAGGTCGAACGCGCAGTCCCGCCCCAGCGCCACGGTCCGCTCGAGCACGCCCGGGTAGCGTCGCAGCAGCGCGGCCATCTCCGCGCCGGATCGCAGGTAGGCAGTGCCCGCGGCGGGCAGCCAGCCGTCCATGTCGGCCAGGCTGCGCCGGGCCCGGATCGCGGCCAGCGCCTGGCCGAGCCGAGCCTGCGCGGGCGCCGCGAAGTGCACGTTGCCGGCCGCCACGACGCCGACGTCGGCCAGGGCCGCCAGCCGGGCCAGCACGTCGTTGCGCTCGTCGTCGCCGGGATCGCGGCGGCAGTTCAGCTCGACCATCACGTTCTCGTGGCCGAACATCTGAGTCAGCTTGGTCAGCTCCCGCCAGGCCGCGTCCGGGTTCCCGGCGGCGAGCGCGGCGGGCACCGGCCCTTTGCGGCAGCCGGTCAGCACCACCCAGTGACCGTCGTGCGCGCCGGCCAGCACATCGGTGTCGTAGACCGGGCGTCCCTTGGCCCCGCCCGCCAGCTGGGCGGCGCTGATCACCGCGCACAGCCGGACGTAGCCCTCCGGGTCGCGGGCCAGGACCAGCAGGTGGCGGCCCTCGGGGTCGGGCACGCCGTTCTGGCCAGCCGAAAGGCCCAGGCTGAGCTCGGCGCCGAATACCGTGCCCAGGGTCACGCCGGTCGCCCGCAGCCTCGCCGCGGCCTGCGCGAACTGCGGGACCCCGTACATCCCGTCGTGATCGGTGAGGGCGAGCACCTCGATCCCGAGCCGGGCCGCCTCGGCCACGAGTTCGGACGGGGTGGCCGCCCCGTCCAGGAAACTGTACGAGGAATGACAGTGCAGCTCGGCCCAGGGGACGCCGGCCACAGCCCGGCCCCGTCCGGGCTGGCCCCGTCCGGGCTGGCCCCGTCCGGGCTGGCTTTCCGCGGGAGCGCCGTGGGCCCGCCATGACATCCGCCGCTGCAGTTCCCGCCAGGGAACCGGCGGGTTATCCCAGCCCACAGCCGGCCATCAAAAGTAACCTGCCTCGATCAGCCAGCGGTTGTCCCGCACCACCGCCAGCCAGGCCCGCCCGTCGTGGGTGGCGAGCTGAAACCGGGCACGCCTGCGGGCCGCAGCCGGGTCCCACCAACGTTCGGACAGTGGCCACGGACCGGCCCAGGCGGTGATCTGCCGCGGCGGCTCGCGGCCGATCACCAGCCGCGCGGGCGCGGCCGACAGCACGCACCGCCCGGTAACGGTGACCAGGTGCCCGTCATCGTCAGTCACTTCCGCCTCCAGGGCGGCCGGGTAAACGACACCGGGCGCCGCCCCGATGATCCGCCCGGGCCACGGCGCGCCCACGGCCAGCCGAGGCTCCCTCTTTTCTCCGAACGGGATGTGGCTCACCTGCTCGGAAACGTTTCTGCCGCCCCCCGGGACCGGGCGCAGGACCGCCTCGTGCCCGAGCATGGCCTGCACCCGCATGGCCGCTCGCGCGACCCGGTCGCTGATCACGGTCTCGCCCCAGAGCGCGAGCTGGTGGCCGGTGGCGCGGACCACCTGATCGGGCACCAGCCGGAGCAGCCCGATGCCGCCCTGGGCGTACTGGCAGTCCTGGGCGTCCTGCGGCGCGGGCCGCCAGCCGTCCAGCTGCCAGCGGACCCGGTCGGCGACCGCGGCCGCGGTCAGCAGCCCGTCGTGCCGCCACAGCCTGCTGTTTTCCCGTCCGTCTGCCCAGCTGACCCGCACCTGGACACGGACACAGGTCAGCCCGCGGTCGGCCAGGCCTGCATGCAGCTGTTCCGCGAGCGTCTTGGCCGCGAACACCACGGGCTCGGCCCGCGGTTCCGGCGGGTCGAATTCCCGGGCCACGGACAGGTCGTCAGCGGGCGGGCGGGCCGCGAGCGCGCGGGGGTCCAGGCCGCGGGCCAGCCGGTGCACAGCCTCTCCCGCATCGCCGAACCTGCTGGCCACATCGTCGGCCGGCAGCGCGGCGAGGTCGCCGAGCGTGCCGAGGCCGAGCCGACTGAGCAGCCCGGTCAGGTCCTGGTCGGCCAGGACGCTCACCGGCTGCGCGGCCAGGAACCCGGCTGTCCCGCCCGGCGGTATGACCAGGACCGGACCGGGCGGGCCAGGGGGACCAGCGGGGACGGGCGGGCCAGCTGAGCGCGCGGCGAGCAGGGCGGCAAACATCCCGTCGGCGATACCGGCACGCGATTCCACGCCGAGTTCGGACACGGCGGCGATGATCTTGCTAGCCAGCTCGGCCTCCCCGCCGAAGTAACGGGCTGGGCCCCGGGCGCCGAACGCGCACACTCCCGGCTCGGTCACCTCGACCTGCGGACAGAAGCCGGTCACGGTGATGATCACCTGCTCGAACAACCGCGCCGCCTGCGGGTCCGCGGAGATCGAATCGGGATCGCAGAGCTGCGGGCAGCGCAGGACCATGATCCGCGGTGGCGGCGGGTCCGCCTTGCGCGGCGCCTGACCCGCCTTCCGCGGCCTCATCCGGGCGGCCCCATCAGGCGTTCACTGCGCGGAGGCCGGCCGCGGGGGCCGCGAACGGGTCACCAGCGAACGGGATGCCCGGCGGGAACGAGAGGCCCGTAACGGGGACATCGACCGGGTCGGCCATGGCCACGGCGCCGTTCTCGGCCGGCAGCCAGAGCCAGCGCGTGCGGCTCAGGGCCGCTTCGCCGCGCCCGTCCGCCGTCACCTCCGCACAGCACGCCCGGACCCGTCCGTGCCCATCGCCCAGGCCGGTCCAGCGCTGGGTCAGGACCCGGAGGCGGACCTGGGCCCCCGGCCAGTCCCCGGCCACGAGCAGCACGCCGCCGGCTCTCCGGATCGTGGCCTCAAGACGGCGCCGCACCGGAGCCTGCGTCATCGCGGGTGGCCTTACCAGGACGAGCTCGCATCCATCGAACAGCGACGCCACCACCTGCGGCCAGGCGGGACCCGGATCCGGCACGAGCAGCGTCCGCTCGACGTCCAGGCCGAGCCCCGCGGCGGCCAGCAGGCCGGCCTCGGGTATCCCCGCGATGCCGCACCACCCACCCGCCGCCGAAGCGCCCGCCGCGAGCGCCAGGCACAGCAGGCCGAACTCTGGGACCGCCAGCACCGATCCGCGGGCCAGAGCGCCCCTCGGAAGCAGCTCGCGCAGGGCCGGCAGCGTCGGCAGCGTCTCGGTCCCGGATACCACCGGCGCACCGAAACCCGGCACAGCCGGGGTGCCGGTTCCGGATACCGCGGGCGCGCCGGCAGCGGGCGCTCTGAAGTCCGCAAATGCCGCAGGCCGACTAGCTGATATCCGCCTGATTTCCGCAGACGAGCTTCCCATCTCACCAAGTATCGAACTGAGGTTCGTCTAAGTCAAGCCAGGTCACAGGCTCAGAAGCAGCACGCGAGCCTGTCCCCGCCGGCGGGCCATGCGAAAGCCCGTTCCCTACCTGGGTTGCCGTGGCTCCGGGTCCGGGCAAAGAGACGGGGATATTTTTATGCCCGCCCGTCAGGGGCGGCGGTGGACCAGCCGGCCGCGCAGGATCACCGCGCGGGGGACGTCCAGCTGGGTCAGGTCGGCGCGCGGGTCGCCATCGTAGACCACGGCGTCGGCGGGAGCACCCGGGGTCAGGCCGCCCAGCCCCAGGTAAGAGCGCGCGGCCCAGGAGCCGGCGGCGATCGCGTCCTGCGGGCGCAGACCCGCCGAAGCCAGCGTCCGTATCTCGTCCGCGACCCGCCCGTGCGGCCGGGAGTCGGTGCCGGCCAGGATCAGGACGCCTGCTTCGGCGGCGGACGCGACCAGGGCCGGATGGACGGTCGCGTCGGTCAGGTACCAGTCCTTGCGCGGGCTGTCCGGGCCGCGGCGGACGGCCTCCAGGCTTCTGGTCAAGGCCCCCAGCGTCGGGGTCAGTGCGATGCCTCGTTCGGCCATCGACGGCAGCAGCCCCGGGTCCAGGCCCATCCCGTGCTCGACGGAATCCACTCCGGCGGCGACCGCCGCCGCTCCCCCGGCGGCGTGCTGGGTATGCAC
>JALYVS010000051.1 GCA_030853115.1 Actinomycetota bacterium | reverse complement strand
CGTCGCCGGCCAACCCGGCTGGCCCGCCGCCTCGGCCACCCAGGCCAGCGGGCGCCAGGAAGCCAGCTCGCACCGGGGACGCTGCGCCTGCCAAGAGCCCAGTGCCCGCTAGCCCAGTGCCCGCTAGCCCGGTGCCCGCTAGCCCGGTGCCCGCTAGCCCGGTGCCCGCTAGCCCGGTGCCCGCTAGCCCGGTGCCCGCTAGCCCAGCGCCCGCTAGCCCAGCGCCCGTTAGGAACCTGGCGCCGGACAAGGAGGGTGCAGGACCGCCTCTGGTCGGGCCGGAGACGTGGCCGGGCGCGACGGCGGGCGAAACGCGCGACGAGCCGCACACCGCAGCTAAACGGCGGATTCCGCGGCGTGTCGTGCTCGCGGGCCTGATCGGCGGCGCCGGGGTGGCCGCACTGCCGCTGATCGCGGTGGTCGGCGGCGTAACCGGGAAGGGCGAGCAGAAGCCCGTCGGCTTCACGTACTCGATGAACACGAACTGGCTGTTCGGCGGTCAGTACATGGCGGGCTCGGAGAGCAGCTTCTACGACGACAGCAACTTCGCGCCCGTTACGCTGCCGCATACGGTCACCGATCTGTCCTGGCAGAACTGGGACGTCAGCACCTGGCAGCAGGTGTGGATCTACCGGCGGCACTTCAGCGGTGCTCACCTGGTGGGCTCGCACTCGCTACCGAACCGGATCTTCATCGACTTCGACGGGGTCATGGTCAACGCCTCGGTCGTCGTCAACAACCACGTAGTCAGCAACCACCAGGGCGGCTACCTGCCCTGGTCAGCAGAGCTCACTGGCAGGGTTACGGCGGGGGACAACCTGCTGGCGGTCATCGTCGATTCGCGCTGCCTGCCGGTGCCGCCGATCGGCGTGGGGGACGGCCCGCAAAGCGTCGATTTCCTCCAGCCCGGCGGGATCTACCGCGACGTCAGCGTCAGGGTGCTCCCGCAGGCGTTCCTGTCCGACCTGTTCGCCCTGCCGGTTGACGTGCTCAGCCCGCAACGGCGGGTGGAGGTCGAGTGCACCGTCGACTCGGCGGTGAGGGCGCACGCCGACGGCACCCTGCTCGTCGAGCTGTATGACGGGTCCGCGCAGATCGCCTCGCAGGTGGCCACGGTTACGGTCGCCACCCCTGGGGTCAGCACCGCGAAGCTGAGCCTGACCGATCTGGGTCCGGTCGGCCTGTGGTCGCCGGACAGCCCGAAGCTGTACACGGTCCGGGCCACGCTCAGCTTCCCTGGCGTCGGCAGTCACGTCCTGACCAGGCAGATAGGCTTCCGCGAGGCATCGTTCCGGCCCGAGGGCTTCTTTCTCAACGGCGAGCGGCTTCAGCTGTTCGGCCTCGACCGGCACCAGCTCTACCCGTACGCCGGCATGGCGATGCCGGCCCGGGTCCAGCGCAAGGACGTCGAGATCCTGAAGAACGACTTCAACTGCAACATGGTCCGCTGCTCGCATTATCCCCAATCACCACATTTCCTCGACGCCTGTGACGAACTCGGGCTGCTGGTCTGGGAGGAAGCACCGGGATGGCACCGCGTGAGCACCAGCCCGGCGTGGCAGGACCTCGTGGTGCAGAACGTGCGCGACATGGTGATGCGGGACCGGAGCCGCCCGTCGGTGATCATCTGGGGCACCAGGCTCAACGAGACACCCGACGTCCCCGGGCTCTGGGCCGCGACCAGGCAGGCCGCGCGGGAGCTGGACAGCTCGCGCCCGAGCTCGGGCGCGGTGGCCTATCACGACGATGTCCGCTGGAGCGAAGATGTCTTCGCCTACAACGACTACGGCGTCAGCCCCCGGACCGGTAACGCCAAGCTCAAGCCCCCGTTTCCCGGCCTGCCCTACCTGATTACCGAAGCCGTCGGCGTGGAGGAAGCCAGGCCGGAGCACTACGCGTGGACCGACCCCCCGGTCCTGCTCGCCCGGCAGGCGGCCCTGCACGGCCAGGCGCAGAGCCTGGCCCGCTCCGATCCCGGGTATTCGGGGTTGCTGGCCTGGGCCGGGTTCGACTACGCCTCGGTCCTCAGCCAGGATTCCGACAACATCAAATGGGCCGGCGTGGCGGACGGTTTCCGGGTCGCCAAGCCCGGCGCGGCCATCTACCAGTCCCAGGGCGACCCCAGCGTGCGCCCGGTCATCGTCCCGGTGTTCTTCTGGGAGCATGGCGGCATCGCTCCCGCTCCCGCCCCGACCGCGATGGTCGCCAGCAACTGCGACCAGCTCGAGGTCTTCCTCGACGGCGTGCACGTCACCACCGTGCTGCCCGCTCTCGGCTCGCCGCAATTCGGCGGCCTGGTGCACCCCCCCTTCCTGATCCGGCTGCCGGCCCGCAAGCCGAACACCACCCCGGAACTGCTCATCCTGGGCTACGTCGGCGGCCAGCAGGTGACCCACCTGCGGATGTCATCGGACCCGGCCGGCGATGCCCTCGGCCTGACCGTCGACGACACGAGCATCTCAGCCGACGGCTCGGACGCGACCAGGGCCGTCTTCCGGGCCACGGATACCTATGGCAACCAGCGCAGGTACGCCAGCGGCCAGGTCGTCCTGAGCCTGTCCGGTCCCGCCACGCTGATCGGCGATAACCCGTTCGCCTTCGGCGAGTACGGCGGGCTGGGCGCGGTGTGGATCCGCTCGCAGGCCGGCCGGCCGGGTGACATCACGCTAACCGCGAGCCATCCGCTGCTCGGGCAGGCCCAGGTGCATGTCCGGTCCGATCAGGCGGACCAGGCCAGCCAGCTGGCCTAAGCTTGCCAGGATGCGGCGCTCGCTTTCGGTCTCCGAGCTCAGCCCCGGCGAGTTCGCCGCGCGGCTCGATCAGCTGATCTCGGTGTACGCGGCGGCGATGCGTCCGCCCGCGGGGTTGCTGCCCGGCCGTAGGTCGATCATGGCCGGGCACGCCCGCAATCCGGCGTTCCGCGCGCTCGTGGTCACCGAGGACGGGTCCGGTGAGCTGGCCGGCTTCGGCTACGGCTTTCGCGGCAGCCCCAGCCAGTGGTGGCATGACACGGTCAGGCGCGCGCTGACGGCCTCGGCTGGCCCGGCGGCCGCCGCGGACTGGCTAGACGACTCGTTCGAAGTCGCCGAATTGCACGTGGCTCCGGCCCACCAAGGTCAGGGCGCCGGCGCGGACATCCTGCTCAGGCTCACCGCAGGACGTCCGGAACGGACCGCGGTGCTGTCGACGCGAGATGCCGACACCCCGGCCCGGCGGCTCTACCGGGGCACCGGGTTCGTTGACCTGCTGACCGAGTTCAACTTCTTTCCCAGTGGCGAACCGCCCTATGCGGTGATGGGTGCCGGGCTTCCGCTACGCACCCGGTCCCCCCGGCCGCGCTCCGCCGGGCCCCTGTCGCCCAGACCGAGCCGCTGATAGATCTCCCTGGTCGCCCGGGACCGGTTGAGGGTATAGAAATGCAGTCCCGGCACGCCTTCGGCGAGCAGCCGCTCGCACATGCCGGCGGCGTAGTCCACGCCTACCTCCCGGACCGCGGCCCGGTCATCCGCCACCGCCTGCAGCCGCTCCCACAGCTGCGGCGGCACCCGGCAGCCGCCGAGCTCAAGCGCCCGCTCGATAACCCGCAGGCTGGTGACGGGCATGATGCCAGGGATGATCGGCACGTCGCCGCCCCGGGCCGCGACGCGGTCCCGCAGCCGCAGGTAATCCTCCGGGTAGAAAAACATCTGGGTAACGGCGAAGTCCGCGCCCGCCCGGCACTTGGCCAGGAAGTAGCGCACGTCTTCCTCCGGATCGGGTGACCGGGGATGGCTTTCCGGAAAGGCGGCCACCCCGACGCAGAAGTCACCCGCCGTGCGGACCAGGCGGACCAGGTCCGCCGCGTAGCTGAGCCCGTCCGGGTGCGGTGTCCAGTCAGCGTTCGGGTCGCCGGGCGGGTCACCTCGCAGGGCGAGCACATTACGCACCCCGACCGCCGCGTACGACCCGATGACTTGCCTGAGCTCGGCCACCGAATGATTCACCGCGGTGAGGTGCCCGACCGGGGTCAGCGTCGTTTCCTCGGCAATGCGGCCGGTGACCCTGACCGTCCGGTCCCTGGTCGACCCGCCGGCCCCGTACGTCACCGAGACGAACGCCGGCCGCAGCGGCTCGAGCTGCCGGATCGCCCGCCAGAGCTGCTGTTCGTCGGTCTCGGTTTTGGGCGGCATGAACTCGAAGGAGAACGCTTGGCGACCGGAGGCGAGCAGCTCGCGGATCAGTGGTGCATGCGGCTGACCGGCGGCACGCATGGCGTCCGTTTTCGCGACTCGGCGCGGGCGCGGCGGGCTCGGCGGCATGCTGTCAGCCTAGCCGCTTCCGGGCAGTACAGGCGCTTAGTCCCGGCGCCCGACGCGGTTAGGCGTCTAGTACGCCAGGGCCTGAGCCCGCCGGTTGACTTCGGTCGCCCGGTTCCTGGCGATCGCGCTGATCGGCGTGCCAGGCAGCGTCTCGTCGGCGGTGAACAGCCAGCGAAGCGCGCCCGGCTCATCGAAGCCGCAGTCGAAGAGCAGGGTCAGGGTGCCGCTCAGGCCCTTGACGACCTGATCGCCGTCAAGGAAGGCAGCCGGTACCGCTTGCGTCCCTTCAGGACGCTTGACGGCGAGGAGCTTGCGGTCACGGAGCAGCTGCTTCACTCGGCCGATCGAGATGCCGAGCTGGTCGGCGGCGTCGGGGAGTGAGAGCCATTCGCCGACGAGGACGTCGGTCGCGGGGTCAATCTGGGCCACGAGACCAATGTCCCACGCCTGGCCGGTTTCCAAACACGCGGGTGACCAACAGGCAGATACCTACCGATGGCAGGCAGTCCCGGACGGCCCCCGCCAGCCAGTTTCCCGGCGGGCGATCGCACCTTTTCAGGCCGAACGGGCCGTGGTGCCCGCCCTGGATCACCTCAAGACGGCGATGGTCACCAGGGACACCACGATTAACAGCGCCAGATAGGCAAAACGATCGTAAAATCGGTCCCGATGGACGACACCCTGGCCGATCCGCTCACCGGGCGCCTGCTTGACGGGCGTTACGCCGTAACCGCGCGCATCGCGCACGGCGGGATGGCCACCGTCTACCTGGCGATGGATACCAGGCTGGACCGCGAGGTGGCCCTCAAGGTCATGCACGCCGAGCTGGCCAGGGACGACGACTTCGTCCGTAGGTTCATCGGCGAGGCTAAGTCGGTGGCGCGGCTGTCGCACCAGAACGTGGTCGCCGTCTACGACCAGGGCGCTGACGGCCCGGTGCTCTACCTGGCGATGGAGTACGTGCCGGGACGAACGCTCAAGGAAATGCTCCGCGATAACGGGCGGCTGCCGCCTGCGGTAGCGCTGGAGATCATGACGGGCGTGCTCGGCGGCCTCGCGGCCGCGCACGCGTCCGGCATCGTGCACCGCGACGTCAAGCCGGAGAACGTGCTGCTGACCGCGGACGGCCGGGTCAAGGTGGCGGACTTCGGCCTGGCGCGGGCGCTCACCGCGACCGGGCACACCAGAACCGGCCTGCTCATCGGCACGGTCGCCTACGTGCCGCCTGAGCAGGTGACCGGGGACAGCACGGGCCCGCGCGGGGACGTGTACTCGGCGGGCGTGATGCTCTTCCAGATGCTCACCGGCCGCCTGCCGTTTACCGGCGACACCCCGCTGTCGGTCGCCTACCAGCACGTCAATACCGACGTCCCGCCGCCTTCGACGCTCACGCCCGGACTGCCCAGCGCCGTCGACGACCTAGTGCTCGCGGCCACCAGCCGGGACCCGGCCCGGCGCCCGGCGGACGCGAGCGAGTTCAGCCGAGCGGTCCGCCAGGTCTCCGCTGGCCTGCACGAGTCCACCGGGCTCACCGGCATGATCGGGGCCGGCGTCCAGGGCCTGGAGGAGGCGCCGTGGCTCGACCTGACTTCCCCCGCGGCCACCAACGGGTGGTGGGCCCACAGCGGGGCGATGCCCGCCGCGAGCGGGCCCGGTACCGGCCCGGCTGCGCTCGTCGCGGGGTTCGCGGACAGCCAAGCCGGGACGGGCCAGCTCGGGACGGGCCCATTCGGGACGGGCCAGCTCGGGACGGGCGAAATCCGGGTCGGCCAGTTCGGGCCCGGCCCGCGCGATGACGTCAGTTCCCACACGCTCGTGGTCCACCGCGAGGACGGCGGCCGGAGCCCGGGCGGCCGGGAGCCGCTGCTGCAGCGCTGGCTGTTCAGCCCGCGGCTCCTGATCATCATGCTGGTCCTGGTGCTCGGCGTGGGGCTAGGGCTCGGCGCCTGGTGGCTGACTAGCGGACGTTATACCCAGGTGCCGAGAGTGGCCGGGGACTCGGTCAGCCAGGCCACCGCGGTGCTGACCGCGGACGGCTTCAAGGTCGCCAAGGGCGCCCAGCGCCCCAGCAACACCGTGAAGAAGGGCATCGTCCTCAGCACCAGCCCCGCCGGGCGAGTGGCGAAGGGCACGGTCGTCGCGATCGTGGTCTCCAGTGGACCCTTTACCTCCAAGGTGCCGGATGTGCAGCATGACACGCTGGCCGCGGCGCAGGCCGCGCTGCAGCGCGTGCACCTGGTCCCGACCACCCAGAAGGTCGGCTCGAGCTCTCCCGTCGGCACTGTGATCGGCACGAATCCGCCCGCCGGGACCTCCTGGCCGCAGGACAAGCCGGTTACCATCCGGGTCTCCAGCGGGCTGGCGCTGCCGAGCTTCGCCGGCCAGAACGTGCAGGCCGCGCAGCAATGGGCGGCTCAGCATGGCGGGACGCTGCAGCAGCAGCCGGACAATAACAGCGAGCAGCCGGCCGGCACGATCACCGGGCAGCAGCCCGCCGCGGGTGCGACCTTCCAGCAGGGCCAGGCCATCACGGTGAACGTGTCCACCGGCCCCCAGCTCGTGGCTGTGCCCAGCCCGATCGGGATGTCGACGCAGCAGGCGACCCAGCTCCTCCAGCAAGCGGGGTTCCAGGTCCAGGTAAACAAGTACGGACCGTTTGACAAGGTGTTCGACTTCAGCCCGGTCAGCCAGGCGCCGCGCGGTAGCACCGTCACCCTCGACGTCGGCTACTGACCTGCGGCCCCCCGGTCGGCTCGCACGGCGACGGGGTGAGCGCCCTGGCGTCATACGGACTGGCCTCGCGGCCAATGCCAGGGTCGCCCGCGGCTGACCTCTGGCCGCCATGCGCTATGCTCGCCACCATGCGTCAGCAGTTTTGGTTTTGGTTCGGCTACCGGCCCGGGTTCGGGACGGTCGCCCGCCAGGCCTTGCGCTGACGGAAGCGACCTCACGAAGCCCCGGGCCATCAGGCCCGGGGCTTTCTTTATGCGTGCGGAACCAATGGAGGCGGACAATATGGTCGTAGTGATGACGGCGGAGGCCGGGGAGACGGAAGTCGACGGCGTCGTCGACCGGGTACGGGCGGCCGGCGGCGACGCGTTCGTGAGCCGGGGTATGTCCCGGACGATTGTCGGCCTGGTCGGCGACGTCGATCACCTGGACACGCTGAACCTGCGCGGCATGCCGGGAGTCAGCGACGTGGTGCGGATTTCGGCACCGTACAAGCTGGTCAGCCGGGAGCATCACCGGGAGCGTTCGGTGATCAGGGTGGGCGGGGTGCCGATCGGCCCGGACACGCTGACCGTCATCGCCGGGCCGTGCGCGGTGGAGACGGCCGAGCAGACGCTCGCCGCCGCGCTGATGGCCAGGGCGGCCGGCGCGTCGCTGCTGCGCGGCGGCGCGTACAAGCCGCGCAGCTCGCCGTACGCGTTCCAGGGCCTGGGCGAAGCCGGCCTGAAGATCCTGGCCGAGGTGCGGGCCGAAACCGGCCTGCCGGTCGTCACCGAGGTAGTCGACCCAGGCGACGTGGACCTGGTCGCCAGCTACGCGGATATGCTGCAGGTCGGCACCCGCAACATGCAGAATTTTCCGCTGCTGCAGGCGGTCGGCGGGGTCGGTAAGCCGGTCATGCTCAAGCGCGGCATGAATGCCACTATCGAGGAATGGCTGATGGCCGCCGAGTACATCGCCCAGCGCGGCAACCTCGACATCGTGCTCTGCGAGCGCGGCATCCGCACCTTCGAGAAGGCGACCAGGAACACCCTGGACATCAGCGCGGTGCCGGTGGCGCAGCGGCTCTCGCACCTGCCCGTGATCGTCGACCCGTCGCACTCGGGCGGCCGCCGCGACCTGGTCCTGCCGTTGTCCCGGGCCGCGATCGCGGTCGGCGCCGACGGCATCATCGTGGACGTCCACCCCAGCCCCGAGACCGCGCTGTGCGATGGACCGCAAGCGCTGGTCGAATCCGACCTCCGCGAGCTGGCCAGCGTGGCCGCCCACCTGTCCCCCCTGGTCGGTCGTACCCTCACCCCGGCGCCCGCCATCCCCCGCGAACCCGCGGTGGCCTGAGGATTCACCTGTCCCACGCGGAGTGGATGCCCGGTGGGGAACTGCGAGACCCCCCTTAGCCTGCCAGTTCGCTGGGGGTCAGCAGGAGGCCGGAAACGGGTGCTAGCCCCAGTGTCTTCCGCCTGACGCGCCGATAGCTTGGCCCCATGAGCAAGCCGGAGGCGCGCTACCGAGCGGGAGAAACAACATGAGCATCAGGGATGAGGTCCGGGCCTCGGCGGCGGCGCACGGTGATCTGGGCCCGGGCTACGACACAGCCGTAGCCGAGGGCCTCGTCGAGCGCATCGGCGAAGAAATTGACAAGCGGGTGGACGCCCGGCTGTTCGGCCAGATGGGGTATCAGGGTCAGCCCCGGGGTCCGCGGGTGCGCCGCGAGCCGGTACCCGGCCGGGTCGGATTCGGCGGCGTGGTGCTGGGCCTGGGCTCGATGGGCATGGCCATCGGGGCTACCGCGGTGGTGATTCATCCAGGCGATTCCCCCGGCCAGCTCAGCGGCGGCGCGGCGGTCCTGGTCACCTTGATCTGGATCGTGATCGCGGTCATCAACGTCTCCTATGCCCGCCGCGGGTGACGGTATTTGTGGCGATCAGCAGCACGTTGTAGCGTGCGCTCATGAGCAGCGACCACGAGGCGGAGATCCGCGCCTCCGTGGGCGCGCACCAGCGTCTGGGCTCGGGCTATGACGAGGCCGTGGCTGAAGGCCTGGTCGAGCGCATCGGCGCGGAGATCGACAAGCGGATAGAGGCGCGGCTCGGCTCGTTCGGACCCCAGCTGGGCTCGCCCGCTGGTCCGGCGGGGCCGAGCAGTCACAGTCCGGCGGGCCCGGTTCCGGGACCAGCTGGCCCGGCGGGACCTGGAGCCGCGCCCGGTCATCCGACGCCGGCCGGGTACCAGGGCTATCAGGGTTACCTAGGTCCCATGTTGCCGCCTGGGTACCAGGTGGGGCCGCCACCGGTGCGACCGGCTCCTATCGGGCAGCACAACGTGGCGACCACCATCACCGCCCTCGGGTCGATGGCCCTCGGGGCCGGGGCCACAGCGATCTTGTCGCCGTCCAGCAACTCCGGTGCCCATGCCTTCATGATCGTGTTCATCTGGGCCGCCATCGCGGTCATCAACGTGGCCTACGCCCGGCGCCGCTGAGGTATCCAGCGCACCGCTATCCCGGGAGCGGAACGATGTTCGAGCGTTACACCGACGAGGCCCGGCGGGTCGTCGTCCTCGCCCACGAAGAGGCCAGGCGCCTCGGCCACGACTACACCGGCACCGAGCACCTGCTGCTCGGCCTTATCGGCGAGACGACCGGGGCCGCGGGCCAGGCCCTGCGGGCTCTCGGGATCGAGCTCGACGCCGCCCGGGCGCAGGTCGAGCAGATCATCGGCCGCGGCGCGCCGGGCCGCCTGCCCACCGGGCACCTGCCGTTCACGCCGCGGACCAAGAAGGTGCTCGAGCTGGCGTCGCGCGAGTCGCGGGACCTCGGCCACGACGACATCGAAACCGAGCACATCCTGCTCGCCCTCATGCGCGAGGGCGACGGCGTGGCCGCGCAGATGCTGCACCAGGCCGGCCTGGACTTCACCGGTGTCCAGGACCAGCTCAGGCAGCTGAGGCGCGGCGTACCAGCGGCGGGCCGTCCAGCCGCCGGACCGCGAGCCGAGAAGGTGGCCCGGCGGCCGGGGGCGCCCGGCCGCGACGACCTCCTCATGCGCCGGCTGGCGTCCTTCGCCGACCGGCTGACCGCGATCGAGCAGCGGCTCAACGAATCAGCCCCCGGCGAGGCCGGGGGCTAGAGCTCCGCAGCGGGAAGAACGCCGCACAGCAGGCGGTTGTCACCACGCTGCCATAGTGTGCCGACTTCGGCGAAACCTGCCGCCTTGAGCGCCCCGAGATGGGTGGCCAGCTGCGTTGACTCGCTGCCGTGATGGCCGGAGTCGATGTGACGGCGCTGACGTTCCGCGACGTGGGTAGCCAGCGCCGGGTCGGCAGCGACCGCCTCCCACCAGGCGGACCAGCCTTCGCCGTGCCCGTCGGGAAATCGCCGCCGGTCTTCGCGCTGACGCAGGGCCACGTCGAGACGGTCCAGGGTCGGGGACTGCTTCGCGTCCAGGCGGAAATGGTCGCCGTCGAGCAGCAGGCCGCCGGGGCGGAGCACGGTGGCGAGCTCGACGTACAAGGCGCGCAAATCTGGTTCCGGCAGCCAGTGCAGCGCGGTGGTGCTCACCGCGGCATCGGCGGCCCGCGGCAGGCCCAGGCGCGCTGACCAGCCGGAAACGCGTAGGTCAAGGTCGGTAAACCGCAGTCCGGGCAGGCTGGAGAAAGCCGCCCGGGCCAGCGTCAGCGACACGGGGTCGGCGTCGATGCCGATGACCGTGGCGCGCGGCAGCCGGGCCAGCAGCCGGACGGCGAGGGAGCCGGGACCGCAGCCGATGTCCAGTACCAGCGGGTCCGGTCGCCCGGTCCCCTCCTCGACGGCGTCGATTAGCGCGGTGAACCTGTCCTCACGGTCCGGCAGGGTGTCCTCCTGCTGACGGTCCCAGCGCTCGATCCAGTTTCGTGCGGTGTCGTGGTCAAGCTCCGGCACGGGTGGCCTCCTTGGTGGGCTCGCTTCGCCCGCCCGCCGGGTGATGAGGCCTGGTCGGGCCTTGCGTTACTGGCTAAGCTTCTTTTGATAGTCACTAACGTACGGGCTGAGGTGTAACTGGTCAAGTGAACTTCAACAGTCACCATGATGTGGTGCTCGGAGTAGCCGCGGCACTGGTGAACCTGCTCACCGCCGGTGAGAACAAGGGGCGCAGTTATGGTCCGCCCGAGGATGATGAGCGCACCACGGCCGTCGGCGCCGTGCTGAAGGCGGCCGGCGGCCGCGCGGCCAGCTGGGAAGAAGCCGCCGAGCTTTGCTTCGTCGCGGCCGAGCTGCGCGGCGTATTCGAGGCCGTCAGCGCGGGCGCCGTGGATGAGGCCGCCGGGAAGGTCAACGCGCTGCTCGCCCGCACCGGCGCGCGGCCCGCCCTCGAGCGGCACGACGGGCAGGCCTGGCACCTGCACTACCATGCCGCTGACCACTCACTGCCGAACGGCTGGGCGGCAGGCTGCGCCACCGGCCTGGCGGTCGTGCTCGGCGGCGAGCTCTACGACCGGCTCGGTGTCTGCACGGCACCTCGGTGCGACCGGGTGTACGTGGACACCTCGCGCAACGGCACCCGCCGCTACTGCTCCACCTCGTGCCAGAACCGGGTCAAGACCGCCGCGTTCCGCGCGCGCCTGTCCTGAGCGCCAGCCGGGTGCACACTAGGAAGGAAGGGCCTGGACCCCGGAGGGTGCGGCCTGAATCAGGAGTATCACCATGTTCAAGCGATTCACCAATCAGTCGCGGTACGCCATCGTCGCGTCCCAGGAAGAGGCGAGAAGCCTCGACCACGACTACATCGGCCCCGAGCATTTCCTGCTCGGCCTGCTACGGGAAGACCGGGGCGCGGCCGTCCACGCGCTGACCTCGGCGGGCATCACCCTGCAGACGGCGCGGCAAGACGTCGAAGAACTCGCTGGCCGGGGCGAGCGGCCGCCGTCCGGGCATATCCCGTTCACCCGGGCGGCGAAGAAATGCCTGGAGCTGTCCCTGCGGGACGCCCTGGAGCTGGGTCACGACTACATCGGCACCGGCCACCTTCTTCTCGGCGTGATCAGTGAGGGCGGCAATGTGGCCGTCCTGGTCCTCAGCAGGCGGCTCGGCACGGACCTCGGCGACTTCCGGACGCGGGTAATCCGGGACCTGGAGGATTACCCGGAAGACCACGATGACATCGTCTACGCCTCGCGGCCGGCGTCTTCTAGCCTGCCGCAGGTTAGCCCGCGGCAGGTCCCGGCCCCATCGCGGCGGGCGGTCGCGGCCCTGCTGGACACGATCGACGAGCGGCTGAGCGCGATCGAGCGGCAGCTGGGCATGACCCGCGAGGAGGCCGGCCAGGAGGTAGGCGGGGGGGTCGGCGAGGGCGAAGACAGTGGCCCCGGAAATGTCGTACCCCCCTCGTAATGTGTCGGGCATGAACCCATCACGAAGGCGCCGCGCCAACTCCCCAGAAGAACGTTGCCGGTGCGCGGAGTGCGCGGCGCTGGACGAGGAATCCGACGTCGATCCGGAAGCCTGCATGACCGCGATCGCCGACGACATTCACACCGTCGGCTGGTCGGTCTCCGCCGTGCTCGGGGACGAGATCGCGCCCCCCTGGGCCTACACGGTCGGCCTGTGGCTCAGCCACCAGGGCCCGGAGCTGGCCATGTACGGTCTCCCGGTCGAGCACATGACGGTGATCTTGCACTCCGTCGCCGATCGCATCGCCAACGGCGCGATAATCGGGCCCGGCGATCAGATCGACGGCATCTGCCCGTGCTCGCTCGCCCTCCGGCCGGTGCACGAGAGCTGGCGGATGACCAGCATGTTCGCCGTCTCGGACCGGTACTACGGGTACATCCGGCCGCCCTGCCTTCAGGTGGTCTGGCCCGACCGCAGGGATCGCTACCCGGGAGATCCCGGCTTCCAGCTCAGGTACGAGGGCAGGCAGCCGATGCTGTGGCTGCCCCGGGACGATAACCCTCCAGGCGCGTGGACGCGGATCGACCAGATCGGCTGACCTGCCTGCTAGCTGGGAAAACGATTTGCCTCGGCGCGGTGCAGTGCATAGCGTCGAAGAGCCGGAGCTGACCAGACCGGCCGCGCGCCGACTGGAAAGGACCGAGCCGATGTCACGGGGTGGGCTGCTCCGCCGTTTTCCCGTGCTCGCGATCCGGGACTTCCGGCTCCTGCTCGCCGACCGGCTGATCGCGCCGGCCTCGGTGGGGTTCTCCATGGTCGGCGTCTCGTTCGCGGTGCTCAAGGCGACCAACTCCCTGGTCGACCTGTCCTACGTGCTCGCCGCCCAGATCGCCCCGGCGCTGGTGTTCGCGCTTGTCGGCGGCGTCGCGGCCGACAGGTTCCGGCCCCAGCGGGTCATCGTGGCGGCCAACCTGCTGATGGCTGCGGGCGAGGGAACCTTCGGCGTTCTGGTGCTGAGCGGCCGGCCGCCGTTGTGGGCCATGATCGGGCTGGAGGCCATTACCGGTACCGGGGTCGCCATTTTCTACCCGGCCTCGCAGGCCCTGCTCCCCCGCCTGGTGCCCACCAGCATGCTGCAGGACGCGAGCGCGATCAGCAGGCTGGCGATGAACAGCGGGCAGATGTCAGGCGCGGCCCTGGCCGGCCTGCTGGTAGCGGTGGCCGGGGCCGGCTGGGCCCTGGTGCTCTGCGGCGTCGGCATGGTCACGACCGTTCCGCTGCTGCTGGCCATCGGGGGCACGCGCCCGGCTACGGCAGAGGCATCTCAATCCGGCGGGACCGCGGGCGAGGCGGTTCCGCCGCCATCGTCCAGCATGCTGGCCGAACTGCGCGAGGGCTGGACGGAGTTCAGGTCGCATACCTGGCTGTGGGTGATCGTCGCTCAGTTCGGCGTGGTGATGATGGCCTGGTACGGAGCTTTCGCCGTGCTGGGCCCGGTGGTAGCGCGAGAACACCTCGGCGGTCCCGCGGCCTGGGGCGCGATTACCGCGGCGGACGCGCTCGGCCTGATCGCCGGCGGTCTGGTGTCGCTGCGGATCACGCCGCGCCGGCCCATGTTGTTCGTCGTGCTCACGGGGGGTGCGATCGCCATTTCCCCGCTCTCGCTGGCGATGGTCCTGCCGCTTCCCGCGGTGTGCCTCGCGTCGTTCGGCCTCGGCGTGTTCATCGAGGTGATGATGGTGCAGTGGACCGTGACGATGACGCGGAACATCCCGTCGGACAAGCTGGCCCGGGTCTCGTCGTACGACGTCCTGGGCACCGTCATGGCGATGCCCGCCGGAGCCTTGATCGCGGGCCCGCTTGGTAACAGGATCGGGGTATCTCATGCGCAGTACGCGGCGGCGGCGCTGATCGTGGCGGCTTCCGCGCTGGCGCTCATCCCGCGCGAGATCCGCAGCTTTCGTTACGGTGACGGCGGGGCCCCCGTAGCACCCCGCCGCCCCGCACCGCCTGCTCAGACGTTCTTGGAGTACGAGCGGAACGTCAGGACCGACACGGCCACGCACGCCACCGCCAGCACCAGCAGCCCGCCGCAGCGCACGCCGATCGCGCCCCAGTCGGGCGCGGCCGAAACCGCGGAACGGCCGATCTGAACCACCCAGTTGAGCGGATTGCGCGACGCGATGGCCTGCATCCAGCCCGGCATCAGCTGAGTCGGCATGAACGCCGAGGACAAGAACATCAGCGGGAGCATGAAAAACGTGTACACGCCGATGATCGCCTCACGAGAGCGCAGCGTCATGCCGACCGCGTTGGACAGCGCGCCGAACACCACGCCGACCGCAATCGACGCCGCGACCATGACCGCCACTCCGGCCACCCCGTCGTGGTACCGCACGCCGCCCGCCAGGCCGAGGCCCACGATGATCAGCGACTGCACGGTGGTGCTGACCGCCTGCTCCGCCACGGTGGCGTTCATGATCGCGATCCGGCTGGCCGGCGAGACGAGGAACCGGTTCAGCGTGCCGCGATCGATCTCCTCGATCATCGTCATGCCTGCCCACATGTTGTTGGACATGGCGTTCATCGCGATCAGGCCGGGCACCAGATAGTCCAGGTAGGTGCCGCCAAAGGCGAAGCCCGGGATGTCGATAACCTTCCGGAACAGCTGGCCGAACAAGAACAGCCATATCACCGGCTGGATGACGCTGAAGGCCAGCACCCATGGCTGCCTGGCCAGGGCGTGCAGCTTCCTGCCAGTCAGGTACCAGGTTTGGATCAGCGCTGTGCGCAACGGCACCCGGCCGGACGGCGCGGCCCGGAACGGGACGGCGCCGGCCGGGCCTGACGGTACGGGGTTGAGGTAGCCGGTATTGATCTGCCCGGTATTGATCTGCCTGGGCGTCATCACTTGCTCGCCTCCACCAGTTCGTGTCCGTTTCCCCTAGCGTCACGGGCCGGGGTCTGCGCCTCGCTGTAACGGCGCCCGGCGTGCCGCAGGTACACGTCATCCAGTGAGGGCCTGGCCACCGCCACTGAAGCGGCGTGAATCCCGGCCCGCTGCAGGTGGGCCAGCACGACCGGGACGGCCGCGGCGCCGTCGTCGCTACGCGCGGACACGTCACGGCCCGCGATCATCACGTCCCGCACCTCCGGCAGGCCGGCCAGCACGGTCCGGACTCCGCCCGGGTCGGTGTCAGCGGGGAGTTCCACGTGCACGACGTCGCCGCGCAGCTCGCCCTTGAGCCCGTCGGGCGTTCCGGAAGCGACGACCCGGCCGCGGTCCACGATCGCGAGCCGGCTCGCCAGCCGGTCCGCTTCTTCCAGGTAGTGCGTGGTCAGTAGCACGGTCAACCCCTCATGGTCAGCCAGCCGCGCGATTTCCTGCCACATCGCGGTCCGGGACTCCGGGTCCAGGCCGGTCGTCGGCTCGTCCAGGAACAGCACCGGGGGGTGGTGGATGAGCCCGAGCGAGACGTCCAGGCGGCGCTGCATGCCGCCGGAGTAGGTCTTGACCAGCCGGCCCGCCGCCTCGGTCAGCCCGAAGTGAGCGAGCAGCTCGTCCGCGCGAGCTCCCGGAGCACGGCCGCGCAGTCCGTACAGCCGGGCCTGCAACATCAGGTTCTCCCGGCCGGTGGCGGTCGGGTCGGCGCCGGACCGCTGGGCCACGACGCCGATGATCTGCCGCACCCGGGCCGGCCGGGCGAGTACATCGATGCCCTCGACCCGGGCGGTACCCCCGTCGGGCCGGGCCAGCGAGGTGAGGATCTTGACGGCGGTGGTCTTGCCTGCTCCGTTCGGCCCGAGCAGGCCGTAGATGATGCCGCGCGGGACGCTGATGTCCAGCCCGTCCAGCGCGCGGATGCCGTTCTTCTTACCGCGGGTGGGGTAGGTCTTGACTAGTTGACACGCCTCGATGGCATGGTCGGTGGAACTCACTGCAAACTCCTCCAGGTTGCGGATCACTGCGATCCAGCCCCGCGAGGAGAACCCGGCTACTCTGGTGATGGGACCTCGGGTTCCGCCTACTCGCGGGATCGATATGAGGTTGACGGCCCCGGCCGCCGGTGTTGCCGCACCAGGCCGGGGTCGTTCTGCGTTAGGTAGCCGTCGCTTCCCCTCCTTGCTGTTCGATCAGCCCGAGAACTTCGTCAGGCAGCTGGCCGGTCTCGTGATACGTGCGCCACGCCTCCAGGCCAGGGAACGTGCCGGCGGTGAACTCCTCCAGCAGTTCGCGCACCCACTGAGCCTCGGCCTGCCTCAGGGCCTGGTGATACTCCGACTCGATCAGGAAGAGCCGGGGTATCTGGGTCTGGTAGGACTTGAGCTCGGCTTCCTGCTGAGCGTTGGCTGCCTCCAGGACGTCAAGCCGCTGACGCAGCAGCCCGGCGAAGTCGTCGGGCGGCAAGATGGCGCTCTCCCCGAGCGCCGCCTCGAACCTGGTGTACTCCCGCTCCGGGATGCCGAGCAGCTCCCGCAGCCAGTCCTGCAGCTCGGCGCGGCCCTCGCCGGTGATCTGGTACGTGGTCCGCTCTGGCTGCCGCCCTTCCCTGGCGACCTCCACAGCCTCGATAAAGCCGTACTTCTCCAGGTTCTGCACGATGGTGTAGAGCGAGCCCCAGTTGATCTTGATGGCTTGGTCCTTGCCCCGGGTCCGCAGCGCAGACGCCATCTCATACGGGTACATTGGCCGCTGCATCAGCAAGGTAAGCAACGACAAGGCCAGCAGGTTACTGACCTTTCGCCGCTTAGCCATCCCCACCACCTCGTGTTCAGTCATCGTAACCGATGAGTCGCTTCCAAGTATTCGTAACCGAGTATAAACACGGGTCAGCGCTCCCCGTAATCCTCGAAGCCAAGATCTTCAAACCGGACGGGTCGTGGTGATCCGGCCGCCCCAGCCATACAGGAACGGGTAGCTGCCCAGCGTGCTTTCACCGTGGACCGCACGTGATCCCTGCTGGCTGCTGATGCGGCTGGGAGCTGGGACCGCCCGCGTCTGACCGGCGCGATGGCCGGTTGTGCCGGCCAGGGCCGGCACAATGTTCCATCCTGCCGGGCGGCAGGCTGGCCGACGGCCAGCGAGGGCTGAAACTGAGGCGGGAGAGGACTTAACAGGCTGCGTTGAGGTTAATGAGTCCAGCGACGGGCGGCTAGCCGAAGAAGACTTCGGCCTCGGCGTAGCGCTGGGGCGGGACCAGCTTGAGCTGACTGGTGGCCTCGGCCAGCGGAACGCGGACGATGTCGGTCCCGCGCAGCGCCACCATCACGCCGAACGCCTCCTCGTGCACCGCCTGAACCGCATGCACGCCGAACCTGGTCGCGAGCACCCGGTCGAACGCCGTCGGGGTGCCGCCGCGCTGAATGTGGCCGAGCACCGTGCAACGGGCTTCCTTACCGGTCCGCTTCTCGATCTCCCCAGCCAGCATCTGGCCCACGCCGCCCAGCCGGACGTGGCCGAACGAGTCAAGCTGCTCGTTGGTGGTCGCGAAGTCCTCACTGACCGGATGAGCACCCTCGGCGACGACCACGATCGGCGCGAACCTGGTCTGGAACCGGTGCTGCACGTAAGCGCAGACCCGCTCGATGTCGAACGGCCGCTCCGGGATGAGGATCACGTTCGCGCCGCCCGCCAGGCCCGCGTGCAGCGCGATCCAGCCCGCGTGCCTGCCCATCACCTCGACGATCAGCGCCCGGTGGTGGCTCTCGGCCGTGGTGTGCAACCGGTCGATCGCCTCCATCGCGATGTTCACGGCCGTATCGAAGCCGAAGGTGTAATCGGTAGCGCCGAGGTCGTTGTCGATCGTCTTCGGCACTCCGACGACGGGAACGCCCTGTTCACCGAGCCGGGTCGCCACGCCGAGCGTGTCCTCGCCGCCGATCGCGATCAGCGCGTCCACGCCCAGGCCCGACAGGTTGTCCTTGATCCTCTCGATGCCGCTGCGGCCGCCCGCACCCCCGGTCTTCAACGGGTTGGTGCGGGAGGACCCGAGGATGGTGCCGCCGCGCGGCAAGATGCCCCGCACCGCCTGCACGTCCAGGGGCACCGTGTCGCCTTCGAGCGGCCCGCGCCACCCGTCGCGGAACCCGACGAACTCCAGGCCGTATTCCTGTATGCCCTTTCGGACCACGGCGCGGATAACAGCATTCAGTCCGGGGCAATCGCCGCCGCCGGTGAGGACTCCCACTCGCATGGTCACCACCATAGTGGGCGCGAGCACCTGTCCGGATGACAGCGACCTGACCCGGGCCAAAACATCGCCAGAAGCGGGGGCGAATCGTCAAACGGCGCCGATAACCCCGCCGTCTGCCCGCCCGGATCAGGCCCGCCCGGATCAGGCCCGCCCGGATCAGGCCCGGCGCCGCCGGCGGCGGGTTCGGTCTTGGCCCGGCGGGCGTCGATGTCGACGTACTCCTGCCCGGAGAGCTTGGCGATCGCCTGCATGATCTCGTCGGTGATGGTCCGCAGCAGCGGGCCGTCGGCCTGATGGCCGTGATAGCGGGAGAAGTCGAGCGGTGCACCGAACCGCACACCTGGCCGGATCCGCATGTTCGGCCGGAGCGTGCCCGGCGGCTGGAACTCGAAGGTGCCGATCATCGCGCAGGGGACTACCGGCGCGCCGGACTCGACGGCCAGCCGGGCGACACCGGTCTTACCCCGATACAGGCGGCCATCAGGGCTCCGGGTGCCTTCGGGGTAGATGCCGAGCACGTGGCCTTCCGCCAGCACGCGGAGGCCGGTCTTGATCGCCTGCTCGCTCGCCATTCCCCCGCCCCGGTCCACCGGGATCTGGCCGACCCCGGTGAAGAACACCTTGCTGATCAGGCCCTTGATCCCGCGCCCGGTGAAGTACTCAGACTTGGCCAGAAAGATCACCTTCCGCGGTACCGGCAGCGGTCCGAAGAAATGATCAGAGAACGACAGGTGGTTGCTCGCCAGGATGACCGGGCCCCGGCGGGGAACGTTCTTGACCCCCCAGGCGCGAGGCCGGAAGACGATCTTCAGCGTCATCCCGAGCGTCAACTTCGTCCACCAGTAAAACACGCAAACATAGTCCCACGTCCGGCAGGTAAACAGGACCCGCCAGGAGGGAAAAGGTGACTCTGCAGTAGCGCGCTCCGGTTGGCGGGCGGGAGGTACTCCATGCGACGATGCCAGCATGTCACCAGTGCTTCCAGGCGTGATGCTGCCGGGCGCGGAGCCGTTCGAGGCGGCAGGCGGCCCGGTGGGCGTGCTGCTGTGCCATGGCTTCACCGGCAGTCCGCAGACGATGCGACCGTGGGCGGATTACCTGGCTAGCCAGGGTCTGTCCGTCAGCCTGCCCCGGCTGCCCGGCCACGGCACCCGCTGGCAAGACCTGGCGCGTACCGGCGGGCAGGACTGGTATAACGAGGTTGACCTGGCCTTCAGCGCGCTAGCGAGCCAGTGCGAGCAGGTCTTTGTCTTCGGGCTGTCCATGGGCGGCTGCCTGGCGCTGCGGCTGGCCGAGGTCCACGGCAGCAAGGTGCGCGGCCTGGTGCTCGTTAACCCGTCGCTGGCCTCGGATACCAGGCTGTTCCTGCTGGCCCCGGTGCTCAAGCATGTGCTTCGCTCGCTACCCGGCATCGGAAGCGATATCAAGAAGCCGGGCCAGGTGGAAGTCGGCTACGACCGGGTGCCAATCCGGGCGGCGGCTACGCTGCCCAAGCTCTGGAGAACGACGGCCAGCCACCTGGGTGACGTCACGCAGCCGGTCCTGATCTACCGCAGCTCCGTGGACCATGTCGTCGGACCCTCCAGCATGCGGGTGCTGCTGAGTGGCGTGACCGAGGGCCAGGTCACGGTGCGCGAGTGCGCTGACAGCTACCACGTCGCGACCCTGGATAACGATGCGCAGGCCATCTTCGAGGGCAGCCTGAAGTTCGTCCACGACCACGCCAGATAGGGCTGGTTATCCTCCTCAGGAAGGCCATTCCGGGCATTCGGTACCTGTCATACTGGGGAAAGTTGCCAGGCGCGGCTTAATAGCTCAGGGCCGTTATGCAGCTGCACAGGGCTATTTGGCCTCTGTAGACGAGCCCAGTCCGACGTCTTAGATTGGACCCATGGAACCGCCCGCTCCATCACCTGACATGGTCACGGCCTCGCGGCGGCACTTGACCGAACGCTATGCGTCCGGAGTGGATCGTTTGCTGTGGGACACCGAGAAACGGCTGGTCCCCGATCTGGACGCGATCAGGTCCGTGATCGATGCTGCGTCCTCCGGGCACGCCGAGGCCCTCGACATCGGGGCCGGCCTGGTCCTGCTGCAAGCTGTCCGGCTCGAGGTCGACCGGCTCGAGCACGACGTGTTCGAGGGCGCGCACGCAATGGGGATGGGCGAAGAGGCGATCTCCGCCGTCCTGGACCTCCCCGACGCGGCCGCCGCGGGCAAGCGGCGGCGCTGGCTGAAAGGGAGGGCGGCCCTGCCGTACGCGCACATCACGTTGCCTGGGCGATCCGGGCTGGGCGGCTCGGCCCAGGCCGCGAAAGGCGCCGGACGGCGGGCCAGCTAGGCGGTAGGCCCGGCCTCCGAGGGCCCGGTGGCGATTCCCGAATAGCTTCGCCGGACGGTCCGGTCTGGGCAGTTTCCTTGTCACTTGTTCTCGGGTATCGCTTTTTCCACCCGGTGCTAGGCCGGAGGCAAGCTATCGTTGGGGTCAAGGCCTCATACGCACAGCGGTGGGTGACGTGCCGGACTGGGATAGCACGGAGAGTAGAGAGCGCGACGAGGACGCAACATGGCGTGACTTGGTCGCCCGTTTTGACGCGCCTCCGATCATGGAAGAGCCAGTACCCTGGCCAGCACGCGAAGACGTGGCGCCATCCCGCGGGCCTCAGGAGCCTCCTCCAGGGGCGGATGGCACCCAGGAGGCTGGGGCTGAGGGGACGCTCGGGGCCGGGGCTGAGATGGGTCATGGGGGTGAGGCTGAGGGGACGCTCGGGGCCGGGGC